>QMTG01000164.1 GCA_003649915.1 Thermoplasmata archaeon | reverse complement strand
GGATATGATAACAGGATGGAATCACAGTGCACAGGAATACTATAAGATTCCGTATATTTATGGGCTACCATTTTCGCCCAGTTGGAATGTTGAGCCGCATTACGGTTATTGGGTACGTGTGAATGGTGGTACAATTGATTATTAAAAATAGATAAACTCAATGGAGGATTTACGATGCCCAAGTGTCCAAATTGTGGTTCATGGGTGGATGATACAGTATGCCCAATATGCGGTGCGAGTATTTCTGGGGAAGGCTCATTGCATTCTGGTGCAAAGTATGAATTGAGAAGAAACGGAAATGGAGGGCTAACCAATGGACTAACCAACGGATTGACAAACGGCATACAGGGCTCTAGGTTTTCACTCACCAACGGATTAACAAACGGATTTGGTAGAACGAATGGACTTACGAATGGCGTTGGCAGGGCTAATGGTGGAATGCCCGTAAGGCTTGGGATGGCTAGGCGCACCACTATAAAGAGAGAGATGATAATATTGGGCGTTATTGTTGCAATATTGCTGGTCTCATCGTCCACTTTCGTGTTCTTAAAACTTCCAACAGTCCCCAGACCCAAGGGAATAATTGCCAATGGTGACTTTAGTGACTGGGCTGGAGTGCCAAAGTACGATGACTCCCCAACAGATACAGCAAGCCCAAATATAAATATAGTAGAGTTCGCAGTTGATTCTTCGTATCATAAATTAGCGTTTTATGTTAAGGTGAGCGGTTCTGCGTTAGGTGATTCAACAACAGATTACTGGAGAATATTGATAGACATTGATGGTGACTCATCCACAGGCTATCTTGTGCATGGCTTGGGTGTGGATTATGCGATCCTAGTTACGGGGATAAATGGGAATATAGGCACTCGCTTCCTCATGAAATATGCGGGGAAGACGCAATATGAGGTAGGCTCGTGGTCGGGTAAAACAACAGTATCCGCTGCTGCTAAGGGTTCTGAGGCTGAGGTCGTGGTGAGTCAGAATTTTCTGAACCTCCGCACACCAAACGACCTGAACAAGGCGAGATTTCTTATGGTGATGTCCTCGAAGGATGGGAGGGACTACACTGATTATTGCATTGGCGTGAAGAAGGGGGCAATACATGCTGTGATGGAACCCGCATACTCATCTGATGTAATACCAGTACCATCCACAAACTATCTTGTGGGCAAGATAACGATATCAGCACACCAAGAATCTTTTGATGTATCCTCACTGTCGATAGCGCTGGAGGGCAATTATGAGCCAAGTGGAGCCTTTAGAGTATCATTATTCAGTGATAGCACACTAACTAATAGGTTGGCAAGTGCCACAATATCCGAAGGCAGGGCAGTGCTCAGCATGAGTACTCACATAAATGATGGAGATAAAAAAGAGTTTTACATCGCTCTAAGCACCGATGTTTCGGCATACGCTGGTAGGGTGATAACTCTCAGCCTTTCGGATATAGGGATAGCACAGGACTTAGCCAAATATGTTGAGACACCAACCAAAATATCCCTTTATGTGGGCAGTGTGTCGCCAGTGATAGTGATCGATGGTAAGTTTAAGGACTGGGAGAGCGTGCAAAAGATGAGCGACAGGAGCGGTGATGTTTCCAACCCCAATGTGGACATACTTGAGTATAGTGCCGTCACAGGTAATAACGAAGTATCGTTCTATGTGAAAGTAAGGGGCAGGGCGCTAGCAGGGACAGAGTTTGGGGCTGAGAAATACGCTGCACCAGCCAAGGTTAACCTAAGCATTGTTGGCGTTACTGTTATACCATTCGAAGATTACGCGATGATAAATTGGTCTACAAACCTGCCATCGACGGGTAGTGTTAGATACACAGAGAGCGCAAATGAATATCAACCCGTAGAACAATGGAGTGTCGAGTATTCCACTGCAGAGGGATTGGTGCACGGTGTGCGTCTTTCAGACCTCAAATCAAACACGAGTTATACTTTTGTTATTCGTGCAGAAAGTGGTGTCTTAAGCGATGAGTTCAGGGGAGAGTTTAGGACGGCGCCCTCAGGTATGGCGCCTAGGATAGTTGAAGGACCAAGGATTACCCAAACATCGAACACCTCGCTTACAATATCATGGAAGACTGATGAAGGAACTACGAGCATTGTGGAGTATGGTGTGAGTAGTGTGGATGAGAATAGGGTTGAGTTCACGAAATACGCAATATATCACTCGGTGCGTTTGGAAGACCTCATGCCATCGGCAACGTACATGCTCAGGGTGGGGGGTGTGGACGCCTACGGGCACGGCCCAACATACAGTAGCATAGTGTATTATACACTCCACCCAATAATTAAGCCGAAAAGACTGCCGCAACTTGCTTCAGATACCATATACATATTTTTAGATGTGGACCATGACAAGAGCACAGGTTATTGGACAAAGGAAATGCCCATAGGGGCGGAGTACATGATAAACATCAGCGGAAGGTTTGGTGTTGTTTTATCAAAGGGTGTATGGAGGCATACTGGTGGCAGGGAAGAGTTTTCGTGGGCGAAGGTTGGTGATGCGTTAGCTGAGGCTAGTGGCGCAGAGGCTGAGATACAGGCTAGGGATTTGCCTCTTCTGCTCAGCAATGCTTCGGTCTACATATACATTAAGTCATGGAACGGAACAATGGATGATATAGACAGAATAATAACGACGGATTACGGCACAAGGTCGCCGGGGATTGAGCCAACAAATATAGAGATAACGGATAAAACCAGGTATTCATTCACAGTGGTCTTTGATACAGCAGTATCATGCTATAGTAAAGTAAAGGTTGGCATATCTCCATCATCACTGGACAAAATAATCACTGCCAAGGACTACTGCGGTGGGCGTGTTCACCTTGCTGTGGTCAATGTGTCCACAACTAGAAAGAAGTATTATTTCATAATTGGAACTAGCAGTGATGGGACAACATACTCTTGGTATGACAATTATGGAAGCCCGTGGGAAGTTGACTTGGCGTACATAAAAATGGGAACAGTATGGCTCACTGATAGGTCCCCTTCCATGTTCTCACTAGTCTGGGGAACAGAAAAGGCGGTAAATGCAACCGTTAGGTGGGGGGATAG
>QMTG01000163.1 GCA_003649915.1 Thermoplasmata archaeon | reverse complement strand
GCTCCCTGTCTATCTCCTCAAAATACTCCACAGGCTTCGTCAAAAGGCGGACTGCGATCCGATACCATTCATCATGAGAACGCTGCGGTAAGAACCGTAAAAGCGTTTTCGGGTGTTTCGGGCATCCGAGCCGAAGGATGAACTCAACTTTTATCAGATAAAATCCATCTGGCACCTGTCGTGTAATTTCCAACCTCAGATCCGCTACTCTCATTTATCTCCCTCACTAAACTCCCGTTTATCGGATTTCCAGCCTCATCCTTCACATATCCCATAACGTCCCCGGTACTTGAGTAACTCACGATAGAAATCACTGATATAATCGCTAACACAGCCAGAGACACTGCAATGATGGGCTTACTTTTTATCATTTTCTCTCACCTCTGCTTTATTCCCATTCCAACATCGCATTCTCTTCCATCATAAAGTTACCCATTGCAGAGTTCAAGTTCTCTGAAGTCCTCTATGTATGGAGGCATATACATCTGCGAAGATTTTGTTGAAGCGTTGTATGTCCATATCATCGTGTATTTTCCTTCTATCGATGAAAGCACAGCAGGAACACTCCAATTGCTCACATTTAAAGGCACTGATATGAAATTCCATCCCTCAAGCAGCGAGAGATTGAGTTTGATGATCGGTTGCTTCTCAAGTACCACATCTCTCATCCTCTCATTGTCCTCTGGATGCGCATCATCAGGTATGCTCGCATACACCGTTATTGTGTAATTTCCAAGTGCGAGACCTGAAGTATCCCATGTGACATTACCTATGTGGTAGATTATTTATGTCTTGTTTCGTATGATACTTTCCTCATATCTCATTGCTTATTTCCACCGTTATATTCACTCGCTCAGGCTTAACAATCCCATTATTCACGACTCTTAATGTAGTATGTCTTACCGATAGTCAAGTTCTGCTCAGGCGGTATTATTGCCCCCGTCTCGTTCTCTACCCTTATGCCTGTGCCGTAAGTTCCGGTGTAGTTCGTGTCTATGTAATCGTGTATCTTCTTCACAACGACTGTTTTAGCAGGAAGTTTATCAAACGTCACATTGTGAGTTCCCGCCTCTGTGAGCGTGTAGAAGCATACGGTCGTGTTTTCGCCCACGCCAAGCCAGCCTGTTTTGAACCCGAGGACTTCATCGTTTATTTTTGAGCGTTGTATTCGCCTGCGCTCCCTCCCGTGTTCTCAACCATTGCACAAGCGGTGATGTTCAAAGGCGCCTTCCCTTCAATATGTGAGACATTCAAGTTGCTGTAATTAAATATCGGCGGCCCTGAAAGTGTCAGGTTGAAGTTGAATATATCTCCATTAGCTATGTCACTATCAGTTACCGTGTGGTCTCTTGTGATATTAAAGATGCCATCCGGACTCTTCAATTCATTATGTTCACGATAGGTCCATTGCATGCACTCCTATTCGCATAGAACACATATCCGTAAATGTGGAACGGTTTTATCTTCTCCTCCACTGTTACTGTCGCAGCTTTTATCATGGTAGTGATATTTACGGCAACTATCGTGTCGTTCCGGGAGCAAGAGCGGTGAAGCTTGTTCTTGCAATTCCATTTTCATCTGTTATGCCACTTATCGGAACTTGTCGGACTCACAGTTCCGACTGTTTTATTCAAGCTTATCCATGTGATGATGACATCAGGCATGTCTTATTATACTATCGTAAGCAATAGCAATGATTTCCTTTGTCTCTGTGACATTTAAAGTCACTTCCGATGGTTTAACAACTATCCTCTCCAAGTGTGGCGGCTCTTTGACCACATACAGCACAGTGTCATTCACAGCGATGTTCCACGCATAGTCTATCGCCTCCACTATCACATTATATAAGTTCCCGCTGTTGATGCAGCAATTATTGTCTCCTTCCAGAGTCCATACTTGGGAACGCCAGCAGTTAGCGTCAATGGAATACTATTAGCAGTCACATTCACGACGCCACTCACATCATCTCGCACAAGGACGGTCGCATCACTCGCATTATTTGTTTGGCGCCACTGTGAAAGGTTCTGTCTTATCTATTTTGTATTACTTCGTAACTTTTTTATTTCCAATCTTATCACAGAGTAATACCATATCGTTGTGATGCCTTCGTCGGATATATTGACGCTGAAAGGAGATTCTCCATATACTGTTGTCCATGGGCCGGGCCTACTTCCGGCGCCGTAGAATAGTTAGTGTTGTAAGCAACACCAGTAGAATCAGGCGCGGGATCACTGCGCCGAAAGGATAACATCACCGTCTTGTTCCAGTTCAGCACATATCCCCAGAAGGTATCGGACTCGGCTTCTCGGGCAGTTCAGGTGCAGCCACCGTCGTTATTGGTGGTGTCGTATCAACTACCTTAGGGGTCACATTAATTGAACCGTTCGTGATGAATGGATATATGGATATATAGGATTTCCATCATCGTCGTCCATTTATATCAGCGATGATTTCAGTATTTCCGATTTCATCGCCTCTTATTGTGAGAGTCGCAAGGATGACATCTGTTGCATTTCTTTTAATCTGATCCATGAGGCCGACAGCTTTCAACCAAAAAGCATCAGCGGGAAGCGTTGAATTATCTTTAAGTGTCGCCCATCCAGGGAAATCAACAGATATGATCTCCGCAACACTTCCGTTTGAAAGACTCAATATTATAGCCTGAAAGACCATCTGGAGCATCAGAAAGCGTCAGATTTATTGTGGTGACCTCGCCCACAGTATCCACTCGCCCACTTTCGACTATGACCTCCTCCGAAGAAAAAGCGAAGGTGGTGGCCCCCGCAAGAACCACCACTGATAACAACAGCACCCCTAACAATTTGCGGTTCATCTCCTTACCCACCTCCTCACAACTCCTCGTACAATACAATATCGTCGAAGTCTATCCGTCCGTTTCCGTTGAAATCAAAGCATTCAACAGGCTCGTTGTCAGGCACCCATTCCAAGTTCTTGAAGAACACAACGACATCGTTGAAATCTTTCCTACCGTTTCCGTTTATATCTTCATAGAGTCCATCATCGTCAGGATCTGTTGGCGGATTTGTGCAACCTGGGAATGGCACCACTCGTATCACCACAATTCCGTCTTCCTTCGTC
>QMTG01000162.1 GCA_003649915.1 Thermoplasmata archaeon | reverse complement strand
GGCAATATTTGCTATTTTTTCGAGCATTGTGACCACTCACCTTATCTTGTGACCGCAGAACGGGCATATTATTTCCCCACCACCTATTGCATAAAAACTATTATTACAGTTTGGACACTTTATCTCTTCCTCGCCTTCCTCTTTCCCCTCCTTACCAGCACGCGCTCTAGTACGCGCCCTTGCTATGGCTATGAGAGCGATTACAGCAAGTAATGCTATTATTCCGCCAATAATTGCAACATTTCCAAATCCTCCGCTGCAGGCAACCTCTTTTTTCTCAATGACTATCCTGTAAGGTTTAGAGACATCATCCTTTGTTTTAATATAGAGGGTGAAGTTTCCCTCATCAGTGGGTGTGAATTCTATGGTTACCTCCTTCTCCTCGTCCGCTCCTATGGCGAAAGTCTCGTTCACAACCTCTTCATTTTCAAGGTAGAGGGCTATGTATGCGCTGTTGGTTCCGTTATTGCCCGAATTTCTTACCCTAACCTTCACCTCAACCTTTTCACCAACCACGCCCTTTGCAGGTGCGTTTACGTCCTTTATTGTGATGAATGTTCCATCTCCCCTGTTCAACTTGCTAATCACAAGTGAGGATACCAGGTTTCTACTGCTATCATAGTTTTCCATACGCACAATCATATCAATGCTCGGGGCGTAGTAATATATGGTATAGCCAAGGCCGTCATCTTTTTGCCAGTAAAGAGCGTAAGTCTCGTAAATCCTGCCCAACGCGCTGATATTCTTCGTCCCAAGAAAACGATAATGATAGGTAAACGTGTTGGAGTTGTCATAGCTCTTCCTATCGCCATCGGATATGTTTGTATGGGATGTGCATAGGTAGGTGGCATTCCATGCCTTTCCAACCCATATTTTTCCATCAGTGTAATTGAAATCAAGCAACGGTGGCGTGTATGTGGACACAGTATTTATCTCCCTCCTTCCAAAAACGCTTCCATAAAAGAGGATACTCTCGTTTTCTTTGACAAGAGAGTAATCAGTAACGCTTCTCCACTCATATCTATCCATTTTTGATGAAAAGGAATACGTGCCCTTCGTTCCCTCGCTTTCCTGATGGGTGCGTATAATCCACACGTATCCAGCGCCCATAGGATTTGGCTCATACCCCACGACCTTCATCCACATGCTTGAGGTGCCAAATACGCTTCCAACACCAAAGGATGCTTCATTTGTTGAGGAATACTCATAATAATCTCCAACGGTTATTTTCTTTAAAACATTTGCCGTAGGGCGGGACTGTGCTAGCGACTGATCAACGTACACCGCTATGGAATCAAAAAACTCATTGTTGTTTTCATCTATTGCCTTCACCGTTATACGATGCAATCCTTTGCCTAGTTTCGTGGTATCAAGGGTATAGTGCCATTTGCTCCAGTCTTGAGAATCCTTGCTCACCGAAACGTAGTTTTGCTCGTCTATTTTTATCTTAACATCCACAATTTTTGTTATGGGCAGCCTGATCTTTCCCTCAATCCTTATTGTGCCCCAAACCCACTCGCCATCATATGGCCTTTCAATCCAAGGTATGTGATCTGGGGCAACATCAGCGTAAATCTCGTTATCACTGACAACATCCGCTGCTGCAGCCATCCAGTTCATTGTTGTTGGGTTGCCCATGGCGTCCTTGGACACCTTTATCACAAGAGAGGAATCCTTTGCATTCCAATACGCTACTGGGATTTCGTTGCCTGT
Organism: Thermoplasmata archaeon; assembly: GCA_003649915.1. GTDB lineage: Archaea > Thermoplasmatota > Thermoplasmata > B31-G17 > B31-G17 > B31-G17. Next base: position 1,406 of record QMTG01000162.1, on the reverse strand, counting down.
GTCCGCGTTCACCATTATGCATTTGTTTCCGTTGACTATTATTACATAATTTCCGGTGTTTGTGCCAATAAATGAGGCATAATAATGGTTACTATCCAGCACTATTTTTCCCATAACCGTTATGTTGAAAATTATGTACTTTACTACGCCTCCCAGTCCTGCTTCTTCGTGGCTCTTCAAAAGAGCGATATCAACATCTCCCTTCCCTTCGCATCTAATGTATCTCCAGTCTGCAAAGAACCTCACAACATCACTTATGGGGTCATAATTTGTCTGCGTTACACCAGCAGCAGAAGAGTTGTTTGCGAGTATGCTGAGCGCAGGTAACATGAGCAGTAGTGCAATAACCAGTATTGTGATTCGATGCCTACAGTGCATGGATTGTGCATATAAGTAGGAACTACATATAATTTGTGCATAGGCTCGGAGAAAGGTTAAATAGATGGGAGTATTTTCCTACAGCATGACCATGAAAATAGGGATAGTGGTTTCGGAGTTTCATTACGATATTACAATGATGATGCTCGAGAGGGCGAAAGAGCATGCCGAATTTCTAGGTGTTGATGTGGCGGCTGTCGTGAAAGTCCCTGGGGTCTTTGACATGCCCCTAGCAATAAAGCGGCTACTATCCCGCTCTGACATTGACGGTGTTGTTGCGCTAGGCGCGGTGATTGAGGGCGAAACAGAGCACGATGAGGTTGTGATGCAGCATACCAGCAGAAAGATTGCAGATTTGGCACTAGAATATGAAAAGCCTGTGGGGCTTGGCATAACAGGGCCGGGGATGAGCAGGCTACAGGCTGAGGAGCGCATTGATAGGGCAAAGAACGCTGTAGAGGCTGTTGTAAAACTCTATAAGGCTCTTAAAGGAATATGATTGTGCTAGTTGTTGGTAATGCAGCATCCGGGAAAACAACCTTCTCCCTCAATTTTAGTTCATGGCTTGAGTCCCGAGGGGAGAAGCGTGCTCTTAAAGTCCATGGAGATGTGCGTGGAGCATGTGGGCGAGATTGTGGAAAGGTTTGTGGATAAAGATTGGATAATTGTGGACACGCCCGGGCAACTCGAGATTTTCATGTACCACAGTGCTGGGAGAAGGATATCGGATATCCTGCAGAATATCACCCGTACAATAGCATTATCATAGATGCAGCAGAGGCTATTGCGATAGAGAAATATTTATCCGGGCTGGCACAAGAACGCCATTTTTTACCTAAAAAGCGGATCTTCAAACAGTATCGGTGCTCAATAAGTGCGATTTGCTTGGTGTGGGGGAAAAGAAATTGCTTGATAAAAGAATGCGTGATTACTGGGCCTTCTCCTCACTTGAAGGAGCAATGAAAGATTTAGCCTGCTCTCTTCTAGACTTCACAGAATACACATCACTCCACTATCACCCCTTGCTT
>QMTG01000161.1 GCA_003649915.1 Thermoplasmata archaeon | reverse complement strand
GTATAAAAAACTCTACAATCTTTTTAATTTTTTCCTTTTCCATACAAAAACCTCTCAGTTAATTGAAATTAAGTGAGAGAATTTTTTCAACATTTTCACGAACATCACTATCGATGTTAAGACTAATTTCCCTTGTTCTTCCATACCTTCCTTTTGAGACTACTCGTGTGTTTATTATACCGAGTGTTGTGAGTTCGTTTAACAAATCACTTACCCTACGGGTAGTTAATACCCGCAAATTGTTTTTCAGGCATATATCCCTATAAACATTAAAAACCTCGATAGTTGTAACTGGTTTGTTCGAGTTGTTGGTTAGTTTTAATAATGCATTAAGCACTGCCTGGCTCTGTCTTGGTAATTTTCTTATAGACTCGGTTACCCCATCTAAATCGATTTTTTTCTCCGCAATATCAACATGTTCTTCTGTAACTACATCCGAATTATATCTCTCGGCTATCTCACCAGCGACTCTCAACAAATCAAGGGCACGCCTTGCATCTCCATGTTCCTGCGCCGCAAGCGCCGCACATTTATTAATCACCGCGTCGGACACCACTCCTTTATTAAAGGCTTTATCAACTCTTTGTTTTAAAATATCACGAAGTTGTGTTGCGTTATATGGATGGAAGATAATCTCTTCTTCACTTAACGATGATTTTACTCTTGCATCGAGTTCGTTACAGAAATTAAGATTATTTGTTATCCCGATGAATGAGATTTTTCCTTTTTCAAGTTCTGTATTTATTCTGGTAAAATTGTAGAGAAAATCATCACCTATTTTTCTAACTAACGCATCTATTTCATCAAGCGCTATGATAATTATTTTCTTTTGTTTCTCAACCTCATTAAAAAATTTTCTATAAAGAACATCTGTAGGTAACCCTGTATCAGGAACCACAATTCCTATTTCAAAGAGAAGTTGCGCAAGTAATCGATATTCTGTGTCCGCAACTTTTTTTAATTTACAATTAACATAAACCGGTTTAACGTTTAGTTTATTTTTCTTAACAATTTCTTCTAATTGTTTAAGAATCAGTTTAACACAAACTGTTTTACCTGTCCCAACACCCCCGTAGATAAATAAATTATTTGGTTTATATCCCCGTAGCGCCGGTGCTAAGATAGAAGAAATCTGCATTAATTCATTATCTCTGTGTAGTATCTCATCCGGGAAAAAAGATTCTGTGAGTACTTCTTTGTTTTTGAATATTGACGGTTTTTTAAGATAATTAAGAAATAGATTTTTTACATTTTGGGTGTTTGTTTTACCTCTTTCTCGAAACACCAAAGTAGACTGCCTTGACATAACCTTTATTTCCTATGAACTATTTTTATTCTTTTCTCTACTCGAAGTAAGGGTTTGGAAAATATCTCTTTTATTTTATTTATTGAAAATCTAAACACACACCCCCTGATTTCCTTTGGAACTTAAGTTGTAGTATAAGTTTTTTGAAATGTGTTATAACAAATATAACGTTGTTATAAGAAATAGGGGTTTAACAACAAATGTTCTGTGGTAAAGAAATTTTCTACAAGAAATTACGGGGTGTCTGTCAGTAAGTAATAAAGATTTTCAGTTTAATACAGTAGCAACTCTTTCTAATTCTAAAATCAAAACTCTTCGTAATGTTTGCACCACCCTGTTTATCACAGGCTGGTTATGTTAATTTAGAAAGAACTTGTACTGGTTGTTTCCAATACGGGCATGATGGTATCGAAACCAACTCAGTTTTATCAACTGGGTTCTCTTCATAACGATTATGCGAAGAATGTGATTAAATTAAGGGAATCGCGTTTCACCGCGCTCTGATAGTTCCCCTAACTTATCAATCCTCATACTGATTTTGGAAAGAACCCTTGTAGTAACTAATATAAAAAGTTGCAAACGAAAAATTTAATTTAAATTAATTTTAGTAAATTCACCCCTTCCCTTTCCACGCGCAGCATTTCCTCCCACGTCTCCTTTATATGATTTTCGACGACTTTAATCGCTTCTTTATTATTAACCACGTGCTTGAACCTTCCCTGTAGTTTAAAATACTCCTCCACGGGCGCGAATTTCGTAGGTTTGTAATTGATTTTCAACCTCCCGTTTTCTATTTCGTAGAGAATCCACAACCCAGTTTCCACCGCCAATCTCGCGACTTTAACGGTGTTGCAGCTCTCCACGTGCCATCCCACGGGACAGGGAGAGAACACGTGAATGAAACGCGTTCCTCCCACAAGTCTTTTCGCTTTTTTTACTTTACTCTGCAAGTCCTGCCAGTACGCGATGTTCGCTGTGGCAACGTATTTCGCCCCGTGCATCGCCGCTATCATCGCTATATTCTTCTTCCATTCCTGTTTACCCGGTATTTTTTTACCCGCGGGTGTCGTGGTGGTCGCCGCGAACAGCGGAGTTTCACCACTTCTCTGCAATCCTGTGTTGCTGTACGCTTCGGTATCGTAAACTATGATGATTATATCTTCGTTTCTTTCCAGCGCTCCTGAAACGGCGCCGAAGCCTATGTCCGCCATTCCGCCATCACCACCTATCGCGACCACCTGCGTGTGGGTGTTTCCCTGCTTGAGGAGGGCGCGCTTCACGCCGCTCGCCACAGAAGCCACGTTCTCGAACAGCACGTGAATCCACGGCACCTTGAACGAAGTCTCCGGGTAGGGTGTTGTGGTAACTTCCATACACCCCGTGGACTGACAGAGAATCACGTCTCTACCCAGTGCTTCCAGCACGTGCCTGAACGCTATTACAGCGCCGCAGCCGGCGCACGTTCTGTGTCCCGGCGAAAAGTAATCCCTACCTACCATAATCAATCACCCTCAACGATTTCAACATGTCCCGAGCTCACCTTCCCGTGCTTCTCTATGACGTAGCGCAGCGTTTTTCTCGTTACGTCCACGCCGCCCAAACCCAAGATGAAATTCGTAACCTTCGGTCTTTTATCCATCTCGTATAAAACATCCCTCACCTCTGTAAATAAGGTGCCCGCATTTCCTAAAGAAACGCTTCTGTCTATAACTATGACGCTTTCCTTATCCTCGAGTGCCTCGCGGATTTCTCTTCTCGGAAACGGTCTGAACAACCTGATCCTTACGAGTGAAAGTTTCTTATTTTCGTGTTCGATGAAGTGCTTTATAG
>QMTG01000160.1 GCA_003649915.1 Thermoplasmata archaeon | reverse complement strand
GCAGAATATAATTTCTGCTGTTGATCCGCTGTCCCTTGCAATTCTTGGAGACGCAGAAGAATGCGTGGGTTATGGCATGCTCGAATGCGGAGAGGGCAAGGTTTCAAATGGGTTCTACACCAAAATAATGCTAACAGGTATGACGCCCCTATATGATGGTGATTCGCCGACATACACACCTTTTGCTATGGCGGCTATTCCCACCATGATGTGGAGCAAAGAAGCATCAAAAGAGGATGTTGAAAGGGTTATCATGGCGAGGAGACCAAGCCTTGCCCTAGAGGAAGAAGAGCAAGAATGGGTGTGGTACGATTTTCTGCTAAACCCTTACGTTATTGGAGCAATCGCGGCAATATGCGTGAGCGGTGCAATTTTAGGATGCGCTATCAAAAGAAAAAGAAAGGTGCAAGATATCAAAGCCATGCAGGAAGCGAGTGAAAAAACAATGGAAGGGGATGTGCAGAGCGTAGAGGTAAAGATGGGAGAGAAAGAAAGGGATGTCTAGCGAAGAGTGATGGCCTGATGGGAAAACGCTTGCGTTATACTGGAGAAAATGTTTAATAGAGGTTGTTTTAATCATCTGGGCGGGGATTAACAATGCTTCGGGAGTGCAAAGAGCACGGTTACTTTAGGGGAGAGGTTTGCCCAATCTGCGGAAGCAGGGGTCGCTTTCTTATGAGTGATAGGGAACTTGAATATGTGGGGAGGACATTAGCTGGTGTTCTCAGGCATTTCCCCCATATTTACGGGCTGAGAATGGACGAGCACGGCTGGGTGGAAGTCAACAGGCTGGTAAAGGCAATAAAGAGAAAGAATGCGAAGTTGCGATGGATAAAACAGCACCATATAATTGCAGTTGTGGAGACTGACCCGAAAGGCAGATATGAGCACAGAAATGGGAGGGTTAGGGCAACCTATGGGCACACAGTCAACATAGAACTTGACCATCCAACGGATGGAATACCAGACACACTATACTATCCAAGCACGGAGGAGGAGTATGAAATTCTGCTAGAAACTGGGATAAAGCCCTCTGATAAGATCATGGTTCACCTAAGCGGGAGTGTTGAAGCTGCAGAAGAGGCAGGAAAGCATCGGTGCAGCAACCCAGTTATACTACGAGTGGATGCAAAATCTGCTAGGGAGGATGGTGTTGTTATCCAAAGAGCAGCCCCTATGATTTTCTTGGCCAAGGAGATACCTGCCAAATATCTATCTGTGGAAAGGAAATCTTAATACACATATACCAAGCCTGAACCTGCGTCTATTTTTTCTATTGTGATTGTGTCATTTGGATATTTAACTACACATGCCATGTTATTGCTACCAGAATGCCCTGCCATATTTTTACCCGCACAACCTTGCTCATAGCATCTGGGGTTTCCAAGAGATACAGTATAAATTAAATTCTCGGACACTCTGCAACCTTTAGCATCTATAACTATTGTTGAGGAGTATATAGATGCTCGCATCTCTTTTAGTATTTTTATGTCTATTGATCCCTCCTCTGCTATCTGCGCGATGGAGGTTTTTAATTGGGCTCCAACCACATCGCAACATACTTCCTCTATCCTTTCTGCAAGCGTGCGGGCAACTGCTCTCGCAGCACTCTCAATAGCCGCATTCTCCATTACGGAATATATTGACACCGCTGTTAGTATTACTGCAGAACCCAGCATTAATGCTCCCAGTTTTCCTACAAGCACGTCAATCATGTTTCCCACACAATAACTAAATGCTTCCCATCAGCCTCTATATGTTTAAGCAATAATCTTGCCCTATATTTGTGTATCTTCAGTGTTTCCCCATTCCTGCTGCATATCCAGACCTCGGGATCGTCTATTATAACCACGCCCGAATTACCGTTTTTAAGACCATAGCGGATTGTTGATGCGTTTTGGTCATCAGCAGGACCACCGATATCGAAGTATTCCATATACCTGGGATTTAGGTTCATATCCACGGCATATGTTGTTCCTAGTCCCGATAAATACACGTACTTTGCTGCTGTTGCCAACCGCTTTGCCACATATTCTGCATCCTTATATGCGGTATAATATCCATACCAGGATACCGTGGATACAACACCAGGCAAGGTCAGAGATAATACAACAATTGCAATTGTTAAGCGCAACGGAATGTCAAGCACTGCAGCATGGTCCTTTTGCCTCATGATTTTGATAACATTTAAAATATTCATCCATTCACAACTATTGTGTAGTGCAACTCATTGTATACCTTGCCTGTGTAGGATACAGTTATCTCAATCTGGCCGTGCCTTTCGTTTTCCGGAAGTACGGGCTTGATTTTTCGCTGCATATATCCGCTGCTTCCAGTTTTTCCCATCTCATCCACATTTGGCCCCACAATTTTCACAACAGCACCGCTTAAGGGCTTGCCATTGGTATCGTAGGCGTACACACGTATGGTTTTTGTTGTCCCCGATTTTATTGTGTCTATTGTCTTTCCATTAACGTCCGTAACCTTTATACTGCCAAGCTCAGCCTTCTGTATAGTCTTCATCCAGCCCAAGATCGCTGCTGTTGCCACTGCAGCCACAACAACGAGAATTATAAGGTACAGCGGAAGCCCCTCCAGCGCGCCTTTTTTGCAACCATGTAATCTCATATCATTCCCTCCTTTTTGTCGGCGGTAAATCGTGCGTCTATATAATATTATCGGCCAATAGATAAGTATAGTAAATGCGCGTAATAAGCGGTCTTTGAGAAGTTGCTGGACTGCACAACAACATCAAACAAAAGGTGGCTTTTTGAGGATGGCTTCGTACTCTTTGTTTCTTATCCTCACGGCAATTTCACTTCCTTCGATTATTTCACTTGATTTTATATATGCTAGCGCTATACCACGCCTTAGTGTTGGAGAGTAAGTACCACTTGTAACTGTGCCTATTTTTTCCCCTTCTTTGACAACCTCGGATCCTCTTCTCGGCACCCCCGACCCCTTCATTTCCACTCCAAATAATTGTTCGTCAACTCCTTCACTTTTTTGCCTTAAAAGAACGTCTTTACCCACAAATTCGTGGTCCCAATCTACAATAAAGTCCCAACCAGTTTCCACTGTACTTCTATTTTCATTAAAATCCTGGCCTGACAAAAGGAAGCCTTTTTCTAGTCTAAGAGTGTC
>QMTG01000159.1 GCA_003649915.1 Thermoplasmata archaeon | reverse complement strand
GGGTATGTTAAACCCAGCGCAATGGCTGGTATTCCTTTCCTCCTTGCCAACTCTACCGCACGGAAGATAATATCTATTCCGTTTATTTTACCCAGATCATCATCCTCGCAACAATTCTGCCCATCTCCATTCATTCCATAATTTTCTTTGCCCTTACTTTTAGTATTACCCCAACTCACATTATTCTCTGCGCATTTATCCCTATGCCCAACTCCAAGCAATGGAATGACATCAATCTCGCCCCATTCCCTCAATTTTTCAATATATTTTCCGTTTTCTTCAATAAAATCTTTATATGCGATTATAACAGGAGAACATCCCCTCTTCATCAACAACCATGCGGCTGATAGGTCTTTTATCCTTTGGATAGGGATAATAACCCTTCCCTGCACACCAACAGGCAGTCCGCCCGCCCCTCTTATTTTCTCCCTGTAAATATACGCTTTTTTTGCGACAACCTCCACAAATATCTCAACATCAGGCACTGTTAGGTTCACCTCCCAATTTGTCTCCCTTCGCACAGCATCGCCGAGCAAGTTTGCCAACTCCCTGCTTGATAGCGGGTACGACGTACGCCTTACCCTCAATGCGAATGATAATTTTTTATTAATGATTGGAGAGTTATGCTCAACGCTTCTTGCATAATTGACTACACATTGTGTGAGTTCTTTAATTTCTGAGGAGCAGATAACACAGGGAGATATTATGGACACACCAAACGTTTTCTTGAGCACGGATATGGCGCCATCCATATCGCTGGGGTAAATGACTATACGATCCCACAGTCTCTCTATAACGCACTCCATCCTCCTATTTTCAAAGGCGTTGCTTAGGTTATCCACAAGTTTGCCCAGCATTTTCCTGCGAACACTTGGGGATTTAAGCGCGATCTCTCCAAACTTCACAAGTATTGCCCTATTTATTCCACCCATTATTCTCAGCAAAGTGATTGCCTATAATTAATTTTTCTCTGAAAATATGATGCTAGTACTTTTAGCCAACTCTTGGTGCAGTCATGGCTTCGTTGTTGGCCAATAGTATCAAAACAGGCGTGCCTCAAAAAACATTTAACCTCCCGCACTTATCACACCACATCATGAACCTGAAGATGATACCAAGGGATTTTTACGACCGCGATCCAAAACTCGTGGCTGCCGAATTGCTGGGCAAAGTGCTGATTAGAGATTTTGGCGATAAAAAGGCAGGAGGCATTATTGTTGAGACTGAGGCGTATTACGGTATGAGCGATCCCGCCTCAAGGGCGAGTAAGGGAGTAACAAAACTCAGCAAATGGCTATGGGAGGATGCGGGCACGGTCTTCGTATACAAGGTTCATGGGCATTCCCTGCTGAACATTATAACCGAGAGAAAAGGCGAGCCTTCTGGTGTACTAATAAGGGCTATCGAGCCCATCTTTGGTATTAATATTATGGCAAAGAATAGAGGCTTAAGTGTTGTGGGTAGGAACAACAGAATGCTGACATCGGGTCCTGGAAGGCTTACAATGGCACTACGTATAGGTCCTGAGCATAACGGGCTCAAAGTGTACGATGAAAACTCTCCGATTCGCATTTATGATCGTGGTTTGAGGGTAGAGAGAGATAAAATAGGAAGGTCGCACAGAATAGGTGTGAGCATGGATATGGATGAGGAACTCAGGTTTTTTGTGCTCGGGAACAAGTATGTATCTCGGTATAGAGAATATGGCAGGGGCTATATTGTGTAAACGGATGAGGGTATGAGTGCCACGCCAATGCATACGCTAATGTGCAGCACCTCATAAAGATGCACAACGTATTGCGGATAAAAATGTTGCTGAAGGCGATTTGCGAAGCACCTTTTTCAACTTGCAATTTTTTAAAAATCTTTAACACGAGATGGAGAATGTGAAAAAATCCTAAAATCAAGTGTACCTCATCTCTTTTCATCAATTATTTAGCTTTTTTCACAACCTTTATGATTCCTAGAAGAGCACACCCTGTAATACTACTAATCCCTTTTTTGAATCAAGGATTGCTCTTTTGGAGGCATAAAGATTTCCAGTTGTATAAACAAAACCAGAAAAAATTCTTGGATCTCAGAATTCTAAATTTTTGCTTTTTTTAAGTTTAATAGATTGAGGAAATGAAATTAGAATAAAGAGAGTAACATTACTGTTTCTCTCTAAAAACCTCCAATCCTCCTAAATGGTTGCTATGAATATTTTTACAGTAGCAAAACCCAGGGCGGTTTCTAAGTTAGGATTTACTTGGCGTTTGTCATAAACAGAAATCAAAGTTGTTTTCATTTTTCTTCAGATTCAACAGATATTTCTGGCTGAGTTACTTTTTCAGTTTAGGTTGGAAAACCCCTATCCTTGCTAAAATTAAGATTTGGGAGCACATTCTATTCAACCTCAATTATCCTTCCCGCCCCTCCTTCAATATATTTTTTAGGGTAAAGAGACTTAATCACTGATTTATACTGGGTGCAATGGGTTGGACAAATCAAATCCAAGTCCTTTAAAGATTCGGGCCTAGTCCCGTGCAAGCCTCCTATAATACCATAAACTTTACCAAATTGAGAAGATACCTTAAGAATGTGCTCCATTCTCGGGTGCGAGCATCCGGCTATGATTACAATACCTTTCTTTGTCTCAACGCAGAGGGACTGTTCTATTCCCTCAAGTTCACCTGTAGAGTAAATTCCTTCATAAAGTTCTGTTGGTTCTTTCACCTCAATAACTTCTCTTGCATCTTTTGCTCCAGAAAAATATGAAGGGATCCAGAGTTTCACATTGTTATTCAATCGAAGGAATGATGAAAGACCACCTGTATGATCCCAGTGAGGGTGAGAGATAAAAACATCTTCAATTTCTTCCGGATTGATTTTAAGTTTTTCCATATTTGAAAGCAAAATCCTTCCATTCGCTCCCGTGTCGAAAAGAATTTTTCTTTTTTTGACTTGGATAAGTGCTGAAAATCCCCAATCAGCCTGCAAATCCTTTCTAAAAGCAGTATTATCATAAATAATGGTAACCCTCATCCTACCACCTCCTTCTGCAATCTTTCATCTAAGGTTCCATCTGGAAGCATCCAATCTGGGTGTGCCTCGCCCTTTTCTTCCATTTGGTAACGGATGCAACTTTCCCAATCTCCCTTACAATACAATTCTATC
>QMTG01000158.1 GCA_003649915.1 Thermoplasmata archaeon | reverse complement strand
TGTGAAATTTAAATGTCTGAGTCCCAATTCCATCGTTTTGAAGGGTTATTCTGAAAATTACTGTGATATTGGCCCCAGATTTTTTTATTACTGTTTGATTAACACCTGCTGGATCCTCATAAATATCATTGCCTTGTCCATCGATGATCATGTCAGGTTGGTTTGGTGTAGACCCTCTGCCGATAGGAGTAAAGGTCACTGAGGTTAATATTACGAAGATAGATGTTAGTAAAACTAAAGGCGCTTTATTACATGCCTGCATATATTATCACCCCTTTTGACGCATAGTTCCTCATAGGCATGCATTGGCTTTTTTAGAACCGCAGAGGCTATTCCTGCCAGATAGCCGCGTGCAAAGTCGCACCCGTCTCCACCCTCAAATGAGCCCTCAGCGCAATTACTAATGTCCACAACGATGTTGTCCGAGCATTCAATAGAGACTATATTTCCTAGCCCGACCTCAGCCCAAACCTCAGATAGTACTTCTGAAAGACCATATTCTTCCATTTTGAGCATTTTAATGATCTCGGAACCGCATCTGAACCCATATCTAAACAATATGCTTGTGGCAAATTCAGGCCCTAACGCTTCCTCTATCTCCTTCCGCAGCATTCTGAGCGCCTCTGCGGGCATTATAAAGAATGATACTTCCAAATCATCCACCCCCAATTATGAGTTTTGATATCTCGGTAAATGCTCTCTCAACACCTTCCCCTGTCTTGGCGCTCGTCAAAACTATGGGGTGACTACAACCGCATAACTTCGCCAAATAATCCTCATCTACGCGCTTAAGGTCTATTTTATTGCCTACAATCACCACAGGAGCATTGCCCGCTATTTTTCTAAAACCGTCAATCCACCTTGGTATATTGGTGATGCTCTGCTCAACCGTAACATCTGCCACAACAAGCGCCCCACTGGCGCCCTTATAATATACGGAGTGGAGTGGTGTGGCATTTTGCCCTAAAATATCCCATATAAGAAGGGTTAAATTATTTCCCTGCACATTAACATCTTTCTTAACAATCTTTGTCCCTATTGTAGAAATATATTTATCATCAAATGTGCTGTAAACAAACCTGCGAACCAGTGATGTCTTGCCCACTGCAGGGTCCCCCAACATACAAATCTTCCTTATTATCTTCATTCATCTCCCCTCATAAATTATTGCCTTCTCATACTCTCTCGCAGCACTCTTCACAGCACCTCTGCTTCTTTTCATAATTTCGTACGCTTTTTTAAACTCCTTCTGCTCCTCCAACCATCGTGCAATTAAACTCCTTATAACCTCGGAGGCATTATAGTGATTCTCCCTGCAAAAGTTGAAAAATTCTGTGGCTATTGGGGCAAAATCCTTTGTTATGACAATATGTATCTGATCACCAGCCCTATACTCAACCTTGCTCCTCTCCCTCATACTCCCACCAACTGTACATCATGGCATCGGTAGTATTTATACCTTTATGTATCTTCATGTATACCTATGTACATAAAAGTACAACATGAAGATGTTAAAGTGCCTATGGCTTTTGCAATTTTTCACCTAATTATGCGGAAAAAACCAAAATTTTGTAAAAATCCACGACTGTAATTAATTTTTGACAGCTTTTCTTCACTCTTCAAGTTTTGATAGAAAGTAAGCGAACTCCACCTTTGCTCTGTCTACAACATCCCTACCCTTAAAATCACTTAATACCTTGAGTAATCTCCGGGCTAACTCCCTCAACTGTGCTCTCGTTATATTAGAAGGAGTAGCACCTATCTCGGCGAACTGCTTTTGCAATATTGATGATGCAAACTCGTCATCACCCATGTATTCGGTAAAACGAAGCATTATAACCTCGCTCACATGCTGTTCTGCAGATTTTTTGATTTCCTCAATCTTTACATCAGGAATCTTTGTTTTTCTTCCACTGATTATTCCCTTTGCAAGCATTAAAAAGGCATCATTCACATTTTCACCAGTCTTAGCGCTCGTTAGCATGTATGGTGCGTCATAAATTTCAGCCAATTCCTCGAGTTCTTTTGGACTTATTGCCCAGTTTTCAAGGTCTGCCTTATTTGCTAATATTACTATAGGAACAGGGCCTGCGACATCAAAAAGAACAGAGAGCTGCTCCATCATCCAGCCCACACTTTTAACCCTAGTTATATCGCACACGGCAAGCACACCTTTAGCGCCGTTAAAATATCGCGCCCTTAGCGAAGAATACCCTGACTGCCCAATTATGTCCCATATCATGAGGGTGACTTCGTTATTATCCACATTGATGGTTTTCTTGGATATTTTAGTACCAATGGTTGATATGTATTTGTCATCAAATGTATTGTAAACAAATCTCCTTATTAGCGATGTTTTTCCAACGCCAGGTCCTCCGAGCATGCAAACCTTGGCAGATATTTCCATGGCAATAGTGCTAAAAGAACTGCCCATATATTTACTTTTGCCCATAACCATGTACATACATGTATATTGATTTCGAATATAGCATTGTGTGGTGGGTGATTTGCTCCCATAGAATAACACTTAGTGGACCGGGGGGGATTTGAACCCCCGCCCTCTCCCATGCCAAGGGAACGATCTTCCTGGCTGATCTACCGGCCCGTTCTTCGATTAGTAATTTGCACATTTATTTAAAGAGTTACGGTACCATCATTATATTGTCGGCATGTCAAAGTGGTTAGAAAATGCAAGTTATTTGACGTTGAGGGGCTTGCGGAAGATTTATTAACTAATTAAAAAATAAAGTAACTAGGTGCAAATCATGAAAGTATACAAAGTATCAGTAATTATAGAGAAAGATGAAGATGGTTACTTCGCTTATTGTCCGGAGTTGCAGGGATGCTATACCCAGGGTGATACATACGAGGAAGTATTAGAAAACATTAAGGACGCTATAAGACTGCATATAATAGATAGACTAGAGGAGGGCGAGAAAATACCAAAAGTTGAAAACTTCCAAGAGTAACTGGAAGAGATAGTCATAAGATTTATAAAAACGATAAAGGTGTGTGTATAACTGTGCCATATCACGCTGGGAAAATATTGCATCCCAAACTACTAAAAAGTATATTAAAAGATGCGGACCTTACTGTAGAAGATTTCAAAAGAATATTGAAAAAGGGTAGATAATTATGCAAGCCCATCAACGCTTCGCTCACC
>QMTG01000157.1 GCA_003649915.1 Thermoplasmata archaeon | reverse complement strand
GTATTTATGCCCTTTGTTTTGATGGCAAGTCTATGGCGAAAATATTAGCCCAATATTACCATATGGCAAGTTCTACTCTAATTTTTCCAGAACTCGTGCTTAGATCATTAGAAGCGTAATATGCGTCCTGAGGGGGAGAGATGCCAAGAACTACGAGCATTCTACCATCGCTCATGTTTATTGCCCTGAACATGTAATTGTATTCGGCAGGCACAACAACTCTTATGGTCTTATTTATTTTACCAAGCGACGGAGTGTAATTCCTGCTTGGACTCTCACCAATCATTGCCAACACCTCCCCAATTGTTGCCTTCTCAGCCAATCTCAAAACTCTCCCATTCTCAATCACTTCGGGGTTTTTTATTTCCATTTCAGGTATTATGGCAACTGCTATATTGCATACCTCTTGCGCCCTAACCCTCTCCGCGTCATTCATCCAGTTATAAGAATAATATCCTGATAATAGAAAAAGTGACGCTGCAATTGATGACACTATTACAAAGATGAACGCATCGTATATTGAGAGAGCGGCGCTGTTATTGTTTCCAATCATTGCATTGCCTCCCAGCACATAAGGTATAGGCGCCCTGGTGAGGCATAATTCCCCCACCATATACCACAGGGGTATTCCAAGGACACAACATCGCTATTGCTCACCTCGCCCGTAACGGCTGAGAGCAGAACTGTGTTATTCTCGGCGCATAATACTGCACATGCGCAGTAAACCGACGTGCGATTCGGGGAGTACTTATCTGAAAACCACGTGTTTGCCCTGAGTAATTTTGCGCTTGAGAATGTGTAAGCCTTATCCTCGCACACTAGTTCGCTATCCCATAGAATGCTCTCCGCAAGCCTTCTAGCCCTAACCTCTAGAGAATAAAGCCTCTCTCCTTCCCTGTAGGTGTTATAGGCATTGCTCATGATAGAAAAAAGTATTGCGACTGTCACGAGCACTATTAACACAGCAATTAAATCATGTCCTGTGTCCATGCCCTCACCTTCCGCATACTTTGGGCGCGAAGATAATCTGTGAGATAAAATTTTTGCTAGTGCTAAATAACCTCACACACATAGTAGTTGTCCTTCCAGCCTATTATCGCCCCCTTCAAGCCCTTAATTTTTGCTGTGCCAAACATTCCCCTGACTTTCCAGTATTCTGACGGAGAAATAGGTGCATGAATGGTAGGGGAGGATATTCCAGTGCTCTTTGCCACTCTCAGTGCCTCCTCTAGCGTTTTATAAGGTCCCGAGAGCCTTCTGCATACCCGTACAAAGAAGGGAGAGTTTTTGCGTTTTTCTGATGTCGCAAAAGTTCTTCTTTTTCCAGTGCTGAGCACCTCAACGCAGTATTTTTTGCACAACTCCGGAAGCAGGGAGGCGTAATACACGGCTTGGTCAACCAAGTATATGTACTCATATGCCTCTGAAGCACGAGGATAATCCCTATCAATCCTATCGTTTTTTCCCAGCACGGCACCGCGAGGCAGGGATACGCACCAAACATCATTATTTCTTGGAGCAATATCTGGAGCATATAGAGTGAGGCGGTTTATCTTTCCGTGCAAAGATATGTACTCACGCCTTCCATTGATTGTTATCTCCTTGGCACTTATCTGTGGGGGAAGGTCAAACATGTATGGCTTGTCATAAATTTCTACTATTTTTGCGGGTGGGGGAGAGAGAGTTGAAAGCCTTCGCCTTCTCTCGCTCTCGGGCCTTGACGGATCTGAGAAAACAAAGTCTGCATCATAAATCATAGACTTTATTCTGTTGTCCAACGCATCACCCACTATAAATTCAATATTTTTGGCGTTATAGAGGCGTGCATTCATCCTAGCATACCTGATCATTCTTGGGTCTATATCTACCGCATAGACCTTCTCAGCATACTTGGCGAAGAATATTGCCTGCATGCCGCAGCCACAACTCAGGTCTGCAACAACGCGTTCTCGGGCAACTCTACCCCTATATCTGGCCACAACCTCGTGTGTTGCGTATCTGAAGCCTGATAATGGCATATAAATAGGTCTTTTAAACTTCTCCTTATACTTCAGCCTAACCATGGCAAGCTCGTACACCTCATCCCCAAACCTTTCAACAACCTCTATTTTCTTCCTACCCTTCCTTATCATCCTGATAGCTGCTGATATCTGCGTATCCAGCCCCACATCCAGTCCTCCTATCACGCACATTCCAAAAGGTTTATAAAAGCATGTGCATTGATGGTTTATAAAGGTGATGGGCATGGGAAAGGTGGAGATTGAAAATATTGTTGCATCCACAACACTCGCTGATAGCCTAGACCTAGACGCGATATCGCTGATACTTGAGGGTGCAGAGTATGAGCCCGAGCAGTTCCCCGGGCTTATTTACAGGCTTAACAAGCCAAAAACGGCAATGCTCATATTTCGCAGTGGAAAGGCGAATTGCACAGGGGGGAAGAACCTTGAAGATGTTAAGATTACGGTAAAAACCGTGATAGAGCGCCTTGACAGGGCGGGCATACCCGTGTATAAAGACCCAAAAATTACCGTGCAAAATATGGTTGCTGTGTATGACCTCGAGGCAGAGCTAAATCTTAACGCGATTGCCATATCTCTTGGTCTTGAGAACG
The DNA here is from genome assembly GCA_003649915.1 of Thermoplasmata archaeon. Classification (GTDB taxonomy): domain Archaea; phylum Thermoplasmatota; class Thermoplasmata; order B31-G17; family B31-G17; genus B31-G17. Next base: position 573 of record QMTG01000157.1, on the reverse strand, counting down.
TTGAGTATGAGCCTGAGCAGTTTCCTGGGCTTGTCTACAGGGTTGAAGAGCCTAGGGTGGTCATGCTGTTGTTTGGCTCGGGAAAAGTTGTATGCACAGGTGCTAAAAAGGTCGAAGATATTGAAAAGGCTATTGAGATATTAAAGAGAGAACTCACAAACGCTGGGCTGCTTTAGATGGCGCTTTAGGAGATAACATTGCCCAAATTGTTCAAAGCAAACCTTCTAGGTCCTTCATAACCTCTGGGTATTTTTCCTTTATTGCTTCAAGCAGTGCTCTAGTCGTGACCTTCTTCATCTCATACCCAGATAGAGCGTCTATTATTTTATCAAAGGTTTCATCCGAAAGTTTGGAGGCTGTTTCCTTTGCCATCCAGTTCCTGTACAATTTTTCCTCAAGTCTCTTCCTCCACATATCTTCGTATCTTTGTAAGAATTTTGACGAATAATCACCAGCCTCTACAGCCTCTGCTGCCACCATCCCTGCGTACATGCCTGTTATGCATGCATGAGCAACACCACCACCGGTTAAGGGGTCAATAACTCTCGCAGCATCGCCAACGAGCATGATTCC
>QMTG01000156.1 GCA_003649915.1 Thermoplasmata archaeon | reverse complement strand
GTATGAAAAGTATAAGTGGTTCATAGAAAACAGGGTTAAGAGTGCAAAGGACTGGGCCGAGTGGAACGACACCATACGCAGCCAGTTCAGCCCGTTCGTTAAGGAGAGCATCCCGCCAATCATCACGAGGCTTGAGTGCGACTTCGACTACTATGCAAGTTTAGATGCATTCTAGCAGCAAAGTTTATTTGTGAATAAAAGTAGTTAAGAATGAAAATAAATTGGCGAAGACATTGGAGATGCCTGATTGACCAATTAAAAAGATTTTGGGGGTTTAGGGCAACTGATGAAAAAAATGATGTGCAGTATCTTTTATTATTTTTCACGCCTTATTAATAAGAATAAGAGCAGTTGGTGGGTAAATTATGGCCTTTCTGCACTCATAAATATACCATGGCAATATATATATCAATCACAGCCCTGGCCTCATAAAAGTGCCATAGAGGGCGTAAACAACGAGCATGAACCACAAAAATGGCAGGAAGAATAAACCAAGAGCGTAGAGCACGCCTATTTTATCAACAACCAAAAACGGGAACAAAAACCATGTGAGCATTATGTCCATGACTATATAATCTGTCCACTCAACCCTTGTATGTCTTCCAAAAATCTTGTATATTACATATCCCTGCGTGGGTATACCTATTATTATGAATATCCAAACGTAAAGTGGAAGGGAATAATAGATGTGCCTGAACTGAAACTGCTGCGGAAAGTATAGATAAAAGATAAAGGGCATGAGGTAGGTGGCAAACTGTGCTCCCTTAATTGCAATTGCATACTGTGCGTTTGGATCTCTTATTGTTATTTTGTGATGATGACGATAGCCCCATACCACGGGCCTAGTCGGCACCTTTAGCATCCTATCGGTTTCAACATCCTTCATTGCGTTTCCCCAGTTTATGTATACGGCAAAGAGGAAGATAAAGGTAGCAACAACGGCGGTTAGAGGTGTGGGACGTCCTGTAGCGAATGCACCAAAATATGCCCATAAGAAGAACGTGGCGCCTAGTGCGAGTTCAAAAGCCATTGGTGTGTACTTTCCCTTGTAATCATAATATGCAGCCATGGCATAGGATAGGGCGAAGAACACGATGGCCATGGGCTTTGGGAAAAAATATGCAAGAGCAATCAGAGGGGCGAATATTGTTAAGAGAACAAAAGCGAACGCCCCCTTCATCGTCACCTTACCACTCACAAGAGGCTTATGGGATATTTCTGGCACAAGTGAATCAAGTTCATAATCGCATATTTCATTAAAAGCCCCACCAAAGGCGTGAAAGAAGAAACCAAGGATCAAAAATCCTATGAAATCTTTTAACGTAGGCATGGTAGTTGAACTGCAGGAGCCAACAACCGCAATTCCTGCAGTGAGCATAGCTGACATTACGCGACCTAGCATCAGGTAGGTTCTGACCCTACCCATCACCTCGCCTGCTCCCATAAAATCAGCCCTTTAACTCCTCCTTTATGACCTCACTCAGCCTTTTAACACCCTCAACAATAAGCTCATCTGTGGGGTGCGTGAAGTTGAGACGCATCGTGTTTTCCCCACCACCGTTTGCAAAGAACGCGCTACCAACTATATAGGCAACTTTTTTCTTAAGGGCCTTTGGGAATATCTTCACCGTATTCACTTTTTCAGGTAAAACCGCCCAGCAGAACATGCCACCTTTAGGCCTTGACCACCACGCATCTTTTGGGAAATACTCATCCAGGCTGTCAAGCATTATCCTTCGCTTAACAGAGTACATTTTAATTATACTTTGTATATGCTTATCAAGGAGACCATTCTTCATGAACTCGTATGCGACGTATTGGTTGAATGTAGCAGTGCACAAGTCCTCGGACTGCTTAGCAATAATAATTTTTCTGTAAAGCGGGTCGTCAGCTATCATAAACGCCATTCTAAGCCCTGGAGCTAGTATTTTTGAGAATGTGCCCAAGTATATCACTCTTCCATCATTATCATAGGCCTTTACTGCATTTACATCGTCCCCTTCATATCTGAGTTCACCATAGGGGTTGTCCTCCACCACCAGCACATCATATTCCTCAGCAAGATCAATCATACACCTTCTTCGCTCCTCGTTTAAAGTAACGCCTGCAGGGTTTTGAAACGTTGGAATTGTGTATATAAACTTCACCCTTAGCCCTTTCTTCCTTGCTTCTTTAAGCTTTTCTTCAAGTAAATCCATCCTCATGCCATTCTCATCAAGAGGCACCGTTATCATATTGGCCTCAAAAGCCCTGAAAGCGTTTAAACCGCCCAAGTACGATGGAGCACCCACGATTACGTAATCTCCGGGGTCCAGGAAAACTTTGGATATGAGATCAAGCGCTTCCTGAGATCCACCAGTTATAATAACGTTTTCCGCCGTGCAATTAACGCCCCAGCGTTTCATCCGCGCTGCAATTGCTTCTCGGAATTTTATATAACCCTCTGTTGTACCATACTGCAGGGCCATAGAACCATGCTCTTCAAGAACCTTTCTTGTTATTTCCTTTAGTTCTTCCACAGGGAAAGTCAGGGGATTGGGTAGTCCACCGGCGAAGGATATTATATCCTTTTCCTGCGTGAGTTTAAGCAATTCCCTGATCTCCGATGCTCTCATTTTTTTCGCTCTTTCCGAGTAAAAATTCTCAGCATCAACTGCCATGGGCATGGATTAACTCAACACTTAATATAGGTTGCGGTGAGAATGGGGAGGTTGTCAAGATGAGAAGATATAAAAAATAGGGCAGGGACGAGATAATTGTTGTAGAGTAAAAAGTTTTTCGCCTGAAGGGAAAGGATAATGGGCGATAAGGCAAGTGATATCAAAAAGCAAAGTACCTATTTGAATCGCCCAAAAGAGATTATCAAATCGCTATTGACAAGATAAAAATCAAAATACATAGGAGATTGCACTGCCCGTGGGCGGCGATCAAAATCTATTCATAGGGGATGGTGGCAATATACATCTCGCCATCCAGTTCATGCTATGATACGCTCTTGTCCCTCAGAATAGTGCTCCGATCGCTCCGATGATAGCGCGAATAAGCTGTATGTCCATATGGATGGGTCGTGGTATAATGAGCACTGAAGAGGATGAACTGCGCTGGAGCATAAAACATTTGGAGAAGGAAACGCTATAGAGCAATCACTCTTTTCTTGTATGTAGAATTTAATTCTATCAAAGAATTTTTCAAAATACGTTTCAATATCTTGGT
>QMTG01000155.1 GCA_003649915.1 Thermoplasmata archaeon | reverse complement strand
TGTAATCACTGATTTGAGAGAGAATGCGTTGAAGAGGGCACAGAAGTTTGGCAAAAAGTTATTTGGAAAAAACTTTGAAACCATGGTAATGGATGCAAGAAATGCGCACATGCTTGGTAGAAGATTTGATATTGTTCTGCTGTATGGACTATCGACCCCGCATTTCAGTCCCTGGGACATCGTAAAACTTTATTCCTCCGCAACCCGATGCCTTAAAAATCACGGCATTTTTGTCGTTGAAGAAACAGACCGCAGGCTTGGAATTTTTATAAACAAGGGATATAAATGGGCGCTTGTTGAGAGCGGAGGGGTGCATGACAGATTTACTATGAGTTTTCACGCAGGGTATGATGTATTAAGGGGTATGATCAGGAGAGTTTATTTTGACCCAGCAAACCCTGCAAAATTTGTGCCAATGGATATATTCATGTGGGGGATAGCCGAAGTAGCCGCTATGGCGTGGGTATTTTTTGAAGATGTTGATTTAATAGCACTGGAGAATACACGACATTTCATACTGGGAAAAAGACCACGGAAAGCACTGAGGGATATAAAATTAGAAGAGCCTAGTTGTCTTAGAAAGAATTAGGACAGGATGCTAAACGATTATATTCGTACTCTGTGACTCACCCTTAACATAGTATGACCACTATCGAGTTTTTATAAAAACTCAGCTGTGCACCGCTATATCCAGTATTTTATCTGCATCGCTACCACTTATTGGCCCCTTGCAGCTCCACCAGCCTATTCTCCCATCGCTTAACCTAACTATAAACACCGTCAGCGGCACACCAAAGTTCTTCCCCTCAGGGTCGTAAGTATATACAGCATTTTTCCCCTTATCGTTTGCATGTACATCGTATGAGTAGAAGGCTACCCATTCACTGTACTTTAATAGTTCAGGGTTGTTCTTGCTTCCGGAGACAAGCCCATACGATTGCCAGTCATTCCACTCCTCCTCGCACCCTGTGCACCCCTTCTCCCAAAGGAAAATAAGCACCACTTTTTTCTCCTCAAGCGCGCTCCTCACCCACTGGGGGTGGGGCACACTCTGTCCCGCCTTTACATGTCCCTCAGGGTAATTTATCCACCAGTTGTTAAATCCTGGAACTTCAGGAACCATTCCAAGGCATCCGAGGCACTTTATACTTCCCTCTTCCCTCGTAGCCCTATATGCTCCAAGCCCTAGGGATGCAAGAAGGATTGTTAGGGAGAGAAAAAGGATTATTATTTGCGTTTCACTCATGCTTGCTATTATCGCGTCAAACTTTTTAGTAATCGCCATGGCGAAGGAGTAATTGTAAACCGAGATATAAAGCGTTTGTGGGAAAATGATATTGTGGCACGCAATCAAAAATAATATTTAGAGAGTATTCCATTACCGCAAGCATGAGCGATGTATGGGAAGAGTTTGCAAGAATTGGAGGGTTTATGGAAAAAAGGGGCTTGATACTCTCCTCTCACAGCGGAAATATGAGCATCAGGGCTGACGATTACATATACATAACACGCAGGGATTCCATGCTGGGCTCGCTGAGCAAGACAGATGTGGTTAAGGTTCACCTGCATCGCGATGATGAGAATGCAGCACTAGCATCAAGAGAACTCGTTGTGCATCGGGAGATTTATAACAACACTGATGCTCTTGCAATAATACACACGCACACACCATATGCCACAGTACTCTCCATGATTTACGATGAAATTTTGCCCTTGGACGAGGAGGGCAGGTATATTGTTGGCAGAATTCCAGTGATTGTTGTGGAAAGAAGCATAGGCTCGGAGGTTGCAGCCAAAAAACTGGGTTTGGTGCTCAAAGACGCAAAGTGCGCTGTTATAAGGTCTCATGGAATTTTTGCCAAAGGAAATAGTTTGGAAGATGCTTACCGCACCGTATCGTCTGCAGAGGCTTCATGCCGTATCATGTACCTGCACATGATTGCTCAGCAGGTGAGAGGTGATGGCAATATTCCATAGTGTCAGTGTAAGGGCTCACTGCCATGCCACCGAGAATGTGGACAAAGTTGTGAGGGCGATAGAGAACGTTATGGGCTTTCCTATAAGGCTCAACAAAACAATAACGTCGGGGTATTATGGTAACGAGATTGTGATACTGGAGGGCAGGGTTGATAAGGCTAGGGACGTTGAAAAATTCTGGGAAAACATAAGGGAGGTTCATCCCCAGATATTGGCTGAGATTGATGATCTGGTCGATAACAATTGCAACCTATACCTGAGGTTTGATAAGCAACTCGCCTATCTTGGGGAGCTTGTACTGCGCAGGGGTGGGGATACTATCGCCATAAGATGCAAGGTCAAATGCTATCCCGCAAACAGGGAAAAGTGCGTGAAAATAATAGAGGATTCCATTGAAGAGTTCATGGTGGGCTCTCATGATAGGTCTTGAGGAAAGATGCCTGCTTCATCTGCATAAGCACCACACTAAAGTGTCTTCTCATCAGGCACCTTGGGAATTGTGCCAGAGCGGAATTGCACTCTCGTTGCAAATAACACAGCCAACAGCATCCAAAGTTCTCAAAAAACTGGAAAACCAAGGGCTTGTTGAGAAAAAGCCCATGAGAATCGCTGGAGAAAGGAGGAGAAGATTCGCGTATACGCTCACACCCCAAGGGCTAAGGCATGTGGGTAATATTATTGAAGACCTCTTGGCCGTGCCAGTGGATGTTAAAAGGGTTGATGAGAGCGGGAAGGAAGTTGTGGAAAGGATCAAGATTGAGGATTGCCTCAAACTCTTAGCCCATGCAGGATATAGACCACACATATCCGATATAGTTGAGATGCTAGCCAAAAAAGATAAAGTTGACCTTGAATACTGGGAACGTGCTGGGAGGAAAAAGATTGGTGAGATAGTCGTCAGACATCTTGTCAATTGCCCTCCGAGAGCGAAGTTTGTTGATAGGGAGGAGGAGATTGCAAGGGTCTTGGAGGGCATCAGAGCGGGCAAGTGTGTCATAATATACGGCATACCCGGGATTGGAAAAACAACACTCATGAGGGAGGTTGTTGAGATATTAAGCAGTGAGCAAAGCCATGCTAGGGGGGTAGAGAGCAAAGCGGGAACCGCTACTTTTCAAAGGGAAAAGCCCTACTCAGTCTTTTGGTACCAGTTTTCTGGGGCAAAGACCACGCTTCAAGATTTTTGCGAGAGTTTGCGAGACTTTACCATCGCTCTTCTGAAAAAAGTCGGAAGCAAGGGTGTG
>QMTG01000154.1 GCA_003649915.1 Thermoplasmata archaeon | reverse complement strand
TGTTCTCACCCTTGCATCTTTCGTTAAGGTGTTCCACAGCGTTTTCATGGGACCATTACTGCCAGAGTACAAGGATGCAAGGGAAGTGCCGAGGAGCATGATTATTGGAATGTGTATCTTGGCTTTTGTAATAATACTCTTTGGGCTAATACCGAACATAATTGTGAAGTGGATAGTATCGCCTGCTGCAAACGCGTTGGTTAACCAGAAAGACTACATAGTCCATGTATTGCACATAGGAGGTGGTTGACTTGCTCACACTTAATACTGGAACTGGATACTGGAATGCTGTTTGCTGGATCGTATTCTTTTTACTGCTTTCACTAATCGTGTTCCTAATAAGGGCGCTGGGTAGGAAAGACTATAAGAAGGGCACAGAGCAGACAAAGGTATTCTTTTCAGGCAATGAAGTGCCTGAAGTAAGCGCACAACATGTCAGGGCTGATAATATATACTGGGGATACAAGAAGGCTCTTGAGAGGTATTATAAAGCGATTAACGCAATACACACAGGGTTTGCACCTGACTATGTGATGTGGTATGTTATATGCACTGCGCTAATGCTTATTGTAATTGTTGTGAGGTGATTCCATGGGAATCAACGCCTTCAAAAGAGCACTCTGGGCATTTCACGTGAACACAGGCTCGTGCAATGGCTGCGATATTGAGATAATTGCCGCACTTACGCCCCGATACGACGCTGAAAGGTTTGGAATAAAACTTGTTGGAAGCCCAAGGCATGCCGATGTACTGCTCGTCACAGGACCTGTGACACGCCAGATGGCTCCCGCACTCAAACGCATATACGAGCAGATGGCTGATCCGAAGGCTGTTATAGTTGTGGGAAATTGTGGAATATCTGGCGGCGTCTTCCACGAGTCCTATAACCTTGTTGGACCTGTGGACAACATAATACCTGTGGATGTTTACGTGCCTGGATGCGCTGCCAGGCCTGAGGCCATAATATATGGCGTGGTCAAGGCTTGGGAGAAACTGGAAAAGGTTTATGGTGCGGAGGGAGGGTAAATGAAGGCCACCGATGTTCTTGAGCACATAAAGGACCGACTTGGCGATGCAGTACATGAGGCTTACATGCAGGTTAGAAAGGTGGGGGTCAGCAAGAGGGAGAGGTATCATATATGGGTAAAGATTGATAGAAAAAAAATCAGGGATGCGGTTAATTGTTTGGCTGAAATACAGCCGTATCCGCACCTTTGTGTGATATCAGGGTATGATGATGGAGATAATGTAGTGCTAGTATACCATTTTGTCATCAACTATGAGACAAAAAAAGAGGCGATCTCTGTGAACTTTTCTGTGCACTTGCCAAAAAATGACTTGTGCATTGATACAATAACCGATTTGATTCCTGGAGCACTGATAACCGAGAGGGAAAAGATTGAGATGCTTGGTGTTGACTTCATAGGGCTTGAAGATAAGCGCCGTGTATTCCTGCCCGATGATTTCCCTGAGGGTGTTTATCCGTGGAGAAGAGATGAGAAAGGCCCTGAAAAAATGCTTCACAAACTATACGAGGTGGGTGATAGAGAATGAGTGTTGTTTATGAGGTTCCAGTTGGTCCTGTTCATCCTGCCCTGAAAGAGCCAGTGGCTGTTAAATGCTATATTGAGGGTGAGGAGGTCGTGGATGTTGATGTTATACTTGGGCAGAATCACAGGGGCATAGAATGGATTGGGATGAACCGTGATAATCCTGTGCAGTCCCTGCGTATGGCATCACGCGTATGCGGTATATGCACGAACGTGCATCCCTTGAGCCTTGTTCAGGCAGTGGAGGCAGCAGCGGATATTGAGGTGCCTGAAAGGGCTGACTACATACGCGCAATAATGCTGGAAGTGGACAGGATACACTCCCATCTTTTGTGGGCTGGTGTGGCAGCACACGAACTCGGCTTTGATACACTGCTACATTACACGTGGAAATTCAGGGAGGAGGTCATGGACCTTGCGGAGTACATATCTGGGAACAGGGTAACATTTGAGATGGAGATGTATGGTGGGGTGCGCAGGGATATACCCCCAGAAAAATACCCAAAGATAATAAAGGCAATGAATTACTACGAGGCAAAGTTTGAAAAACTGGTTGAGATGTTTCTAAACGATAAGACTATCGCCCTTAGAACTGTAGGGGTTGGCGTGCTTAGCAGGGAGGAAGCACTCAAACTTTGCCTTGTGGGGCCGACAACAAGGGCTCGCGGTGTTAAAAAGGATGTTAGGGTTGACCTGCCCACCATGGCTTATGCAGACCTAGACATCGAGCCTGTAACGCCGGACATATACAGGGATGAAGTTGTTGGTGACGTTTACGACAACATTGTTGTAAGGCTTTTTGAGGTCAAGCAGTCCATAGACATAATAAGGCAGTGCCTTGACCAAATGCCAAATGGACCAATATTGGCTGAGGAAAAGTTGCCGAAGTTGTTGAACATGCTTAAAAAAGCCTCGGGGGAGGGTTTTGGACTGACAGAGGCACCCAGGGGCGAGGTTGTGCACTATGTTAAACTCAAGGAAATGGAAACATTCTACGCCTGGAAAATTAGGGCATCGACGTACAACAACATACCAGCATGGGAGCCCATGCTTATCGGCGCCCAAATCGCAGACATCCCCATAATCGTCGCATCCATTGACCCGTGCCTTTCCTGCACGAACAGAGCAGTAGTTTTGGATGGTGGTAAGGAGAAGGTATTGAGCCATGAAGACCTGCACAGGTTAAGCGTGCAGAAGACTAGGAGGCTGATAAGATATGGTAAATGAGATCGTGGATGTTGGGATTAAAATCCTGCTCGCAGTAATTCTATCACTTCTGGCAATATTCTTTGGTCTGCTCTATAAGGGTATTGATAGAAAACTCTCTGCCAGAATGCAATCCAGGGTTGGTCCGCCGATACGCCAGCCGTTTCGCGATGTGGGCAAACTTATGATTAAGGAGAGTATTGTGCCTGAAAATGCCATACCGTGGCTATTCAATGCAGCACCTGTAATATCTCTCGCCGCATCCCTGCTTGTTGTGCTATACCTGCCATTTATCATAGATAAGCCCCTTTTGAGCGGGTACGGTGATGCAATACTGGTAGCATACCTTTTTGCAATTCCAGCACTTGCAATGGTGGCTGGTGGATTCGCTTCCTCCTCTCCATTCGCCACTGTAGGAGCACAGAGGGAAATGGTAATGATGATGAGTTATGAGTTCTCACTGGCT
>QMTG01000153.1 GCA_003649915.1 Thermoplasmata archaeon | reverse complement strand
TCCTTACTCCAGAACTCTCGGTTAAGTCCATGGAAAGGGCAATAAGAGAAGCCAGGGACCATGGAGACCCGTATATTGCCGAGGGTATACCCCTTACAGTGTTCCTGTCCGTTATAAGAAATATAATAGCAGAAATGGCATCGGAGTATATAAAGGAAGATGACGGCTATGTCCCATCCTTTGAACTCGTCCATCGCATACTCAATCACTTTGGTGGCACATCAAGAGATGTTGAGGATATGGTTAGCAATGTATCAATCATTGGTGAGATAATAAGGGAGAAAAAGTTGAAGGAGCACAAACTTCCGAGGTCTTATGTGGCAAACGTGGGCGCTTTTCTAAGTTTCTGGGTGAATATGGGGGAGGAGAACATAAGGTTGATAAAAAACAGGGATAACCCCACACTTTACGCGTACTGTCTCGATATTGAGCCCATAACAAGCATTCTTAGCCACGTACATGCAAGTGTACACATATCAGGAACACTATCCCCGCTTGAGGAATACAGGGACACTCTTTCCCTACCTCAAAGCACTGTTTTGCTTAGTTACCCCTCCCCATTTCCTGCAGAGAACAGGGCAATATACTACGTTGATGATGTAACAACAAGGTATCGGGACATATCAAAGGATGATAAAATATTGGAAAAGATTGCTCAGTATATATCCGGTATCTGGGAGGAATTTGGAAGGAACACCATGGTTTTTTACCCGAGTTTTTCTGTTATGGGCAAAATACTGGAGCATATGGGCGATTATGTAACCCTTGGGGACAAATCGGGCATTTATAGGGAGTACAAGAGCGATACACAGCATGAAATAATGGAAAAAGTTGTGGGTTTCAAGGGCAGGAGGGGAGCAATATTTCATGCCGTTGCTGGCGGAAGAATTGCGGAAGGGCTGGACTTTCCAGGCGAGGAGTTGGAGATAGTGATAGTTGCAGGCATGCCTTACCCCAAGCCTACCGCACAGCAAAAGGCTCTTGAGCAATATTACGATAGGAAGTTTGGAAAAGGATGGGAGTATGCGGTTCATGCCCCAACGATAAGGAAGGTTCTTCAGTGCGTGGGGCGTTTGATAAGGAGCGAGAGCGACCGCGGAGTCGCAATTATTCTCGACAGGCGGGCGAAAATTATGAGGAAATACGTGGATATAAGGCTCAGCAGGAACATACTCAGCGATATCGGCGCCTTTTTTGGCGAGCGATAGACGCCATTTATCGCAGGACATAATTTTGCCCAAAAGTTTATTTAGAAGTATTGGTAATAGGCAAGGCGAATGGAGAAAAACGGTAATGGGGCAAGGGAGGAAAACGGCAGCAATATTTTACCGCCTGTCGATGAGTGGATTAAGAGCCAGGATTTTGAGACGACGGAAGATATTAAGGTGCCTGAAAAACTAATAGACCAAGTGATCGGCCAGGATGAGGCTGTTAAGATAGTAAAGAAGGCTGCAATGCAGAAAAGGCATGTTTTACTCATCGGAGAGCCTGGTACTGGCAAGTCCATGCTGGCAAGGGCTATGACCGAGTTTTTGCCAAGCGAGGAGTTGGAAGATATTCTCATATATCCAAATCCCGATGATCCAAATGAGCCAAAGGTTAGGGTTGTCCCAGCAGGAAGGGGAAAGGAAATTGTCAATGCTCACAAAGCAGAGGCTATGCAGAAAAAACTGCAGAGAGCACAAACAATGGCAGTGTTATTGTTGTTAATAGTGGGTATGTCTCTTATTTTGTCAATAAACTGGAACACACGACCCATAACGTTCAACCCCATGATATTCATGATGGGGCTCATTCTTGCTGTAATACTCTGGATATCTATGGGTTATAGGGCACCAAAGGATGAAAAAATGCACGTGCCCAAACTTCTGGTATCGCATGAGCCCGGGGACAAGCCGCCGTTTGTTGACGCCACAGGCGCGCATGCTGGTGCATTGTTGGGGGACGTGCGCCATGACCCGTACCAGTCCGGCGGGCTTGAAACGCCAGCCCATGAAAGGGTCGAGGCAGGTGCGATACACAAGGCACACAAGGGCGTGCTCTTTATTGATGAGATAAACATGCTCAGAATGGAGTCTCAGCAGAGCCTTCTCACAGCGCTTCAGGAGAAAAAGTTCCCAATAGTCGGGCAGAGTGAAAGGAGCAGTGGGGCGCTTGTTAAAACAGAGCCTGTGCCCTGTGACTTCATACTAGTTGCTGCAGGAAACTTGGACTCTGTGCAGGGCATGCATCCAGCGCTCAGGTCAAGAATAAGAGGATACGGATATGAGGTATACATGAACACAACAATGCCCGACAACGATGAGAACAGGAAAAAACTCATAAGGTTTGTAGCGCAGGAGGTAGTCAAGGACAGAAAAATACCGCACTTCACCAAGCATGCTGTGGCAGAGATTATAAAGGAGGCTCAGCGCAGGTCTGGAAGAAGGGGGCACCTAACATTGAGGCTCAGAGAACTCGGAGGTCTCGTCAGGGTTGCGGGAGATATTGCCAGAGAGCGTGGTGCAAGGTATGTTGAGGCAAGGGACGTGCATGAGGCCAAGCATATTGCTAGAACGCTTGAGGAACAAGTGGCAGCAAAGTATATTGAGCGCAGAAAGGAGTACAAACTTTTCATGACTGAGGGCGCTCAAGTGGGCGTGGTGAACGGTCTTGCGGTGATAGGGGGCGAGGCTGGAGTTTCGGAGAGTTCGGGTGTTGTTTTGCCAATAGTCGCGGAGGTAGCCCCTGCACTATCACGTGAGGAGGGAAGAATAATAGCCACGGGTAAATTGGGCGAGATTGCGAGAGAGGCTGTTGAGAACGTATCTGCATTGCTCAAGAAGTACACAGGAAAGGATATAAGCAATTACGATGTTCATATACAGTTTCTTGGAACATACGAGGGTGTAGAGGGAGACTCAGCATCAATATCCATAGCAACAGCGGTCATATCCGCGATAGAGGACGTGCCCGTTGACCAGTCCATTGGCATGACTGGCTCCCTAAGCGTTAGGGGGCAGGTACTCCCCGTAGGTGGTATAATGGCAAAGATTGATGCGGCCATAGCCGTAGGGCTCAAGAAGGTGATAATTCCCGACGAGAATATGAAGGATGTACTATTTGACGATATTGGGGACAAGATAGAGATAATACCTGCAAGAACAATAGTTGATGTGCTAAAACACGCCCTCATGGGCGAGGGAAAGGACGCATTGATAGAAAAATTATCAGCAATTGTTGCTCATGTAGGGAAGAAAAGAAAAATATTGCCCCACCCAGCACCACCCACGCCTTCGCCCCAGCCATCACCATCCCCCTCCACGCTTCC
>QMTG01000152.1 GCA_003649915.1 Thermoplasmata archaeon | reverse complement strand
TCCCAAAGGATATTCTATTGTCTGCCAGAATACAGGATATACCGAAAATCTGATGTTTTTCACATTTTCAGCAGTTACAGAAATGGTCTTCTCACCCTCAGGAATTCCAATTCCTTTAAGTTCCCCACAATATCTTCCTTCAGAGACAGGCATCGAAAGCTCAAACGAAGCGTTTAACCATACATCCTCATTAGGAGAGGCTTTCCCCCACACCCTCACTTTCTCACCCTGTAATACCACATCTGGAGTTACATTCAATTCCGTTACGGTTGCACTCTCTATGAAAGGAAAATTAGGAAAACAAGAACAACTACAATCGCCCACACAAAGATTTTCCTTTTCATGCTCTACTCATTGGTGCTTCTGCCTCTTCGTATGCTGATGTTCCTATAATACCTCAAGCACCTTTACCGCCACGATTGTCATGAATACGAACAAAAGGGAGTTAATCGCCACAGATGCTATTTTTCCGAGTGTGCTCGCTTTCTGTCCCTCGCTTGCACTCGCCAATTCCTTCAATATGAGCAACACTATCAACACAACCGTGCTCACGGCTCCAAATACCGCCGCCTGTCCCAACGCCACCACCGTCGTAGTGGTGGTCGTGGTTACTGTCGTCAGCATGTTATGCCCTTCTGAGAGGGTATATAAAAGCTTTTCGGTTCTGGCAACGGACCTGTTCACTTGAGCAAAATTTAAAAATCTTAAAATACAAAAAATTTTAATGAAGTAATAAAGCTTAAATTTTATAGTTTGAGATGAAAGGAATAAAGTGCTACTGGAGTAAAAATTCTTGACATAGCAATTTATTTGCAAACCACTTCAATAAGAAGGACTGCAAGGATTCTTTCAAAGCTTCATTCAGTTTCAAAATCGGCTGTTCATAAATAGATAAGGAAATTTGAAGAATTTGCCAATATTTGCGGAGAAAAAGACTGGAAAAACCGTATTGATGAGACAATTGTTAAGGAGAAGGGGAAAAAAATTGATAATGATGAGAGCATATTCTTCAATTTTCTAACAACAAAGCTGTTCATCCTTGATTAAATTAAAATATTGCAAAAATAAGCCGAAATTTGCTATTGATAGAGCTCCATGGCTTATTATTGAAGAGCTTAAAATATAAAATAAATGTCAGGACTTTGGAATAAGGAGCAAAGTTGAGGGGATTTTTCTTCATTTTAGTGCTACCTGTTAAGCGCTAGAATTTGTTTTGCAAGTTATTTATGCTTTATTATAATTGCATGAGATAGTGCTTATGTTAAGTGGACAGATCTCTTATTCCCATGACAACTTTTATATATTTTATATAACCACTGATTAAACTTTTTATTTATGAACATGTGGAATGTTATAAGGCATTAAGGCGCAGATCGCTGCGGAGTTAGATGCGTAAAGTGCGGCTCCGATAGGGTGGTAAATGGGAAGGTGGCGCAGCACGCCTAATCAACGCTACCACTGCAAGGCGATGCGTGGTCCAACGACAAAAGCGGTCTTCGAGAACTCCAAACTGGAACTCCGCTGCTGGTTCTTCGTTGCATCCCCCACAGGGATGTCAAAACAAAGCTGACAGATCTAGAAGACGTGGATCACGGATGCCATAGTTTATACGGACAACTTCTCGGGCTACAATTGCCCAGTGATCGGCATCGAATCATCAACCACAGCGATGGCAATAGCGTACATATCAACACTGTAGAGGCAGAGTTCTCTGTATATCGCCCCTGAATGGCTGCATTTAGAGGCGTATCCAAGGAGAAGTTATACCTATACTTCCCCCACCATGAGTTCCTGGGGGACAACAGGAGGTCAAATTCTGTAGGATTACAATAAGGGATTGTGGAATAAATCATAATTGATAAGTTGTTTAAAGAGCGTTTTTATTTTGCCTTTACTACTTTTGAGGTTAATCGTTCCTTCTGCGTCTAAGCATCAAGTATGCAAATGCTAACAAGCATGCAATTACGAATACCGCTTCGAAGCCCGGTATTATCCAGCGTTTTGAGGGCTTTGGTGTATGTGATGGTCCTGGTAAAGAACTTGACGTTACTACCGGTAACGTTGTAGGGGAAGGTGTTTGCGACAGTGTAATTGTAGGAGTAGGAGTTAATGGCGGTGGCAGTGTTACAATAGGTGTAGATGTTGGCGTAGAGGGAGATGTAGGAGTTTGAGAAGGCGAAGGTGAGGGTGTAAATGTAGGGGTAGGCGCTAATGTGGAAGTATCGGTTGATGTGGGAGTTAGTGTAGGTGAAAGTGTTGGAGTTGGAGTGGGTGTAACACCTATGTGAACGGTCTTTTCTTTTTCGCCCGCACTTATCACGAATTCACCCTCGGGGACTCCTTCGGTATTTATGTCAAGCGAGAAATTGCCATTTGAATCAGCAATCACTTTTATTGATGTGCTAACTTTCAGTGTTACTGCTGTCGCATCCTCTGCCGCAGCCCCATATACCTTAACATTATTCTTGCCGCTGATATCAATGGTTATACCATGCCAGGTTATCGGAAACGAGACAGAAATCGTGGCTGTACCATTGGTTGCGTTTAGTGGTCCATCTAAGGGATATTCAATCGTTCCCCATAATGATACCCGGATATTCTTTATGCGCTCCGCAGTCACCGAGAATTTTTTCTCACCCGCAGGGATGTGAATAAGAAACTCACGAGAGTATTTCCCATCTGAGACAGGCAAAGAGAGTTCAAATGAAGAACTTAACCATACTTCCTCATTTGGCGTCGATGTCCTTCCGGATACTGTAATCACATCACCGGGGTTAATTACCTCTGGATTAACATTCAACTCCGTTACTGCTGCATTTATAGCGGGAATAGAAGCTAGTATTAAAATAGCCAGAATTATTAGTATTGCTCTTCTCAAGGTCCGAGTATGGCCCTGTTTCATATAAATTAAATAAGTAAATTTCAATAAATAAAAGGGGGATAAAAACGCATCCCCCAAAATTGCTTCACGCTTATGTTATGTCTTCTTCGTATAGAAGTAATACGCTACTACGCCAATGACGATCACTGCAATAATTATACCGATGATCAAAGTCCATGGTATCTTTGGTGGTACGACTGGAGGTGTTGGCGTAGACGTTGGTGTTACCGGTGGAATTGTTGGTGTTGGTGTTACGACTGGCGGTGTTGGCGAGGGCGTTGGCATGGGCGAAGGTGAAGGCGATGGAGGCACCCTCTCTCCGAAAAGCACGAATATCGTGAAGTGAGTCACTTTTGCGATTGCCTTGTTGTCCACGATTGTTGTGTCGAGGCGCTTGGATTCCTTTGGTGTTTCGGCATACATGTAAAGGAAAGGCGTTAAG
>QMTG01000151.1 GCA_003649915.1 Thermoplasmata archaeon | reverse complement strand
ATTTGGGCGAGCCGCCGGGAATCAAGTATTTACTATCATTTCGACACGTTCCTTAGGTTTCGAGGTATGTAGCGCATTGTTTTTTCATCACATCTTATGGCATAACGCACTGCCATGTAGCAAAATCCATCCAATTTTTTTATTTTTACTTTGTTATAGATAATTTCAGAATGAAAGGGGCAGTGAAACTGTTGATAGTGCTGGGTTTCGTTACAGGTTTGCTATTCTTAGCGGTGCCCTCACTCTCACAGGGCTTAAGAATAGAGTGCAAGGAAAAATACGAAAAGGGAGAAACTATAAAACTGAAACTCTACGGTGATGCGAAGGAAATTTTCAAACTTCTGATAAAAGACGATAAAAACAGCGTTGTGTTCTCGGTGGTGGACGAGTTTAATAAAAACGGAAAATACACCTTGTTCCTCCCAGAGCTTGAGGAAGGGGCTTACAGGATAACTCTCGAAACGAGGGATAGTAAAGTTGAAAGGATATTTTGGGTCGGCGAGGTAAAGAAAAAAGAATTTCCAGCGCCGGAAGAAGAAACTAAACCGAATGAAACAACCGAGAAAGCAAAAAAAGAGAGCGGCGAGAGGAAAAGCAAGGAGTTAACGGAAGGTGTAAAAGAGAAATTCCACAAAAGCGGGATGAGGGTTGCGGTGGTTACAACCAAGACTTTTGCCGAGGACTTAAGTTTGATAAGGGCAAAAACAGAAAAAATAAATAAAACGCTGAAACCCCTTTTTATTGCCCCGAGAAAGCACCAATCGATAACGATAAAATCTCCCGATTTTTCTCTTTCCTCTTACGAAACGAAGATAAAGATTTTGAAGAGGGAAATAAATCCATTTTCCCAGAAAATAACGCTCGCATTCTACAACGAGAAAAACAAAAACAAGAGTTTTGTCGCGATCGCATCTAAGGATTTGAAAAATGTAAAAGCATGGAGCTTGGAAAACGTTAGTGAAGTAAGGGAAATCACAGAAGAGAGAATCGTCGAGGGAAATCAGACAGCTCTTTACGAAAATTCCGTCTACGTTAAGCCGTATTTCGATGAAGATGAAAACAAAACAAAGGGAGACTACACTATAGTTTACGAGAAGAAGAACATAACCATAACAAAGCAGAGAAGAAAATACAAGAACGTAACGTTGATAGCAAAGACTAAAAATCTGCTGGGAAAATTGAGAAACAAAAGCTCTGAAATTTACTGGATAACAGAATATCTGAAGCGATACGATGTGGAAACTGATTACGAAAGGATATTGGAAAAAGAAACGCTGCCGAGTAACGACGAAACGGTTTATCTTTTCGAAGTTCCTGTAAGCAAAGATGAGTGGAGTTATGTAGAGATAGAAACGAGTAACACCATAACCAAATTCTTGCTGCTCGACCCGGCGAGTGCAATTTGGTGGAATACGAGTTGGAAGTACAGGCAACTTATAGAAATTAAGAACAATGTGAATGAAAATCTTAGTGATTACCAGCTAAAAATCGAGCTTAACGAAACAAATGTTGGAAGCGAGTTTGATTGGAGTAAAGATAGAGAAGCTATAAGGTTCACGTATATAAATGCAAGCAATAATAAGGAAGTTGAATTGAATTATTTTATCGAGTACTGGAACACAAGTTCAAAGAAAGCAATCGTTTGGGTTAATTTGACATTTCTCCCATCTAATCTCACTGACGTGGGTTTCGGAAACGGAACGGCAAGAATTTACATGTACTACGGGAATCCCTATGTAAGTAATGAAAGTAACGGAAGTAAGGTATTTAATTTCTTTGACGATTTGGAAACATGGCAGGGTTGGGAAAATGTCGAAAGCGGTGTGGTTTCGCAGGATTCCTCGTACGCATACCAAGGAAGCTATTCCTTGCTTAAAGATACCTACTGCGATCCTTCTGGAGGAAGAAAAACTCTGGGCTTTGAACTTGATAGAAATAATTGGATTATTGAGTTTTTCAGATTAAGAATAGAGGACGAGGGTACAGATTGCTATGCCGACAGAACAGGTGTGGAAAATGAAACAGGCTACGGGTACAGTGCTGGGTTTTCACATGACACGACGGGAAGCCCGAGTATATACGTAGATAAAAGAACTGCTGGTTCACCAACCCAGCTTGGGACTAAAACAACAACGGATATTCTTTCACAATGGTATATAGCACAATTAGTTTTGACGCAAAACTATGTTAAGACAAGAATACTTTATACTGATTACAGTCTACACGACGAGACAAGTGCTGAGGATTTGAATTACACAAGGTTTACACACGTTTATATAAGAGGCGGTAGACCTTACAGAGTGGACCTAATAAGAATAAGAAAATTTGTTGAAAAAGAGCCGAGTATAATTTTCAAGCAACAGGAATATGTCGGAACTGCATGGTATTATGTAAACTGGAAGTACAGAAAGAGAATTAACATAAGTAACCCGAGCGGCAAAGAGCTTTATGATTATCAAATTTTGTTGGAACTCAACTCAAGCAACTTTAATTTTTCGAAAGCCAAAAACAACGGAGAAGATTTGCGATTTACATGGCTAAACAAAACTTCAATGGAAGAAGAGCCGTGTGATTACTTCATCGATTACTACAACTCAACCGAAGAAAAGGCAAAGGTATGGGTAAAGATTCCTTACGTTCCTGCCAATGGAAATGCAACTGTTTACCTCTATTACGGTAATGAAAACGCAAGTAGCGAGAGTGATATAGAAGCGACTTTTTCCTATTCGGAGCCAAGAGTTATTGGTTATGTGGTCAGCGATAGAATCGCGAGTAATGGCTTGGCTATCTTGAGTTTATGTGATAACAACACCGTTTGCGTTGGCGCTACGTGCTATGATTTAGATGAGATGGAAAGCGTTAGCGTTACAAGTGGGTTAAGCAAAAACACGCAAATAAAAGCGAAATGTCTGGCTCAAATCGAGGGAAGCGGAACTTATGATGATATAGTTGTCCCTATTTCTTGGGCAGGTAAAGAGTTTATCTACGATGGTTTTCGCGATTCAAGCGACACCTTTTGCATGCTTTCACCATTTGGAACAGCAAGCGTTAGCATTTACGTTTCCGGCTCTCTGCAATGGAGCGGCTCTGTTAATGAAACAGGGAGATGCGTTAGCTTCAATGCAGCAGACGATACAGGATTGCGGATTAATTCTTCATTGCCGATATTGGTTGCGTATTACGGAGCTGGTGGAAATGATGCATGGAGCTTTTATCCTGCAACGACTGAAGAACTTTACGGAATTCCTTCTCAATACTTCATAGCAGCTGCTGGTCCAAATGGGGCAACGATAAGTTATACAAGAAGTGATAGTGGGACGACAACGACAGCAAGCATAGCAGCGAATGAGGATTATCAGATAAGCCT
>QMTG01000150.1 GCA_003649915.1 Thermoplasmata archaeon | reverse complement strand
GTGCCGTACTCCTCTCGCCATTAAAATTATCATTTCCTATTTTGTCGCCCTACTAACCTTCTGATCCCTGCAATCCTTGCCGTGCTTGGCATCCCTCTCCCCTCCTCCCCAACTATCCATCGCACCTTATTATCATTGATCTTACGCATTCCCCCTATTAAAAATTTAGTGGTGAAATGATTTCCAGATACTACAGACCAGAAGCGCAATCCAAAAGTATTTAATACTCTAGGGATGTTATCTTGGAACGATGAAGACGTACCTGACAATAACGTTTGACAGTGAAGGCGCGAAGCCGTCAGAGGTTGCTGAAAGGCTCGCCATGCTCGGCTTCAAGCCCACACAAGGCAATTACGACTTTGTGTATGAGTGGGGAAGAGAAGCAACGATAGAAGACGCACTTTGGTTCGCTGACAAAATACACGCGGCGTTGCGGGGATATCGGGTGTTATTCAAGGTGGAGACCATCTGAGTTTTATACATGCATAATATAAAGTGTCGGGCATGGTACTGAGCCGAATACAACAATAATTGGTATTTTTTACTGTGATGATAAGTTAAATTTTAATATATTGGAGGCTTAACTCTCACGCAGTCGGAGGGACATGGATGACTGTGAAAAAGTTCTCCTATAGGGAGGCACCCACCCCTGAAGGGCTTAAAAAGATAGAAAACGGTACATTAGATTACTTAGACCTCGAGGTATGGTCAAACCTTAACACGGGAGTGCTTGAAGAATATTTTGAGGAAAAAAACAGGAGGGAGGCCTTTCAGCGCTCAAGATTCGTGTGGAGAAAGGTGATAATCGGCATAGCGCTAGGCACAATATTTGCCGTAATAACAGAGTATGTTGGCCTGAAGGTCGGAATCGCCATAAGCGGTGGCTGGTATATAATGTACTTGCTGGGCACAGCGTTGAGATGGCATCCGTGCGAGATAAATATAAGCGCAGGTGCGTGTACTGGGGCAACGTATATAGGAACAGGATTTATATTCACGTTTCCTGCCATGTACTTGCTGGCGTACAGTGCAGATTATGCGATGAGTGGGGGCACCCACCTGATAACGCACATAACTTCAAAGGTGCTCGTTGTCACTCTGATATCCACAATACTTACAGGTATGCTTGGCGTTCTTTACTTCATAATATTTCGTCGTGTATGGCTTGTTGAAGACCCATTACACATACCTGGTTGGGAGCCCAACCTTCAACTCATAGATATCTCAAACGATTTGTACAAGGCAGGACCTGAGAGTGCTAATAGGGCGATCACTGCACTTAAAAACGTGGGTATTTGGGCATCATTGAGTGGTTTTTTCACATTCCTTCGTGATTTTCCCGTGGGCGGAAAGCCCATACTTGACAAAATTTTCGGTGGGAAATACTACTCCGAGGGTTCCGTGTACCACCCGTATGCGAAGTACACACACCTAGACTTTTATCTCATCCCAATACAGTTTGGAATAGGCTGGTTCATGAGATTTCGCGTAGCGCTCCTCGTAAACCTTGGTACATTCTTAACATGGTTCCTCATAGTGCCTTTGGCTGTGAAATATAACGTGCCAATATACAATGCACCCACAGATACATTCTACTCCATATTAACGCTACCTTACCCTGCCCTTGCAGCCTTCGCTAAGGTTGCGAGACCTGTGGCAATAGGCACAATACTGGGTGGCGGCTTTACAGGACTTGTAAAAATGGCACCCACTTTTAAGGCTGCAACACAAGACCTTGTACGCATAGGAAAGGTGCCCGAAGAGGAGAGAAGGGACTATGTTAAGGGCAGGGGCTGGTACGAGTGGCCCATATCTCACATCAAGGTGATGATTGCACTAACGTTCGTTGCCACGGTAATACTGTTCACCATCGCCGGTTTTCCGTTCTCTGCATGCCTTCTCTTCTCATTCCTGCTTGTGGCGACAACGTTCTTCTTGGGAGCAATAGCGGTCAAGGTAATGGGGGAGACGGGAACAGAGCCGGTATCAGGCACATCGTTCATAGTGCTGATAATGCTGATAGGTGTTTTTCTGCTGCTTAGACTCACCCCTGAGCAAACAGCAATTCTCTCAATAATAGGTACAACAGTCTTTGCTGGGGCAATATCAATGTCCGGCGATATTATCTGGGACTTCAAGTCTGGACTTTATATAGGCAACCGCCCTTATCACTTGATGAAGGGAGAACTTACAGGATTAATACCGGGTGCTGTTGCATCCACATTGGGGGCGATAATGTTCAGCCAACTTTTGGCAAAGAACATACTGATCCTTCCAGCCCCTCAGGCAAACGCGTTTGCAACGATTGTACAGGCTCTTGTTGGCGGAGGGCCGAATGTTGTCATGATATACCACTTCATACTAATTGGGATAGTTATTGGAGTGATTGCAGAGTTCTTGACAGGCATGGGCACTGCATTCGGCTTGGGAATGTACTTCCCCTTCGGTCTAATGATACCAATGATAATAGGTGGCGCACTCAGAGATATCTGGGAGAAGAAGTATTTGGAGCCGAAAGTTAAGGCTGAGGGATGGACTGAGAAGCAGAGAACGCTAAAGGTCTTGGACACATACATGATTGCCACAGGGCTGATAGTTGGAGAGGCAATAATGGGCACAATAGTTGCAATATACTTCATATTTGCATAGTTCTACGACTTTTTTTCACATCAAAGCCCAATATTTGTGACCACATCCTCCTAGCCCTCCTATAATCCGGGAGCAAAAGACCGTTCATGAGCCTCTGAGAAAGTGTGAACTCCCAGGGCTTCCTAGGAAGATGGGAAAGCACGTCGAGCAATAGTGTGCGCACATGTTCTACATTTTCCTCATAAACATCGTAAATTTCGATATACGGCATGAGAGCGGAGTGTGTGGGTCGAGTATCGTAAAGGTCTATGGTGAAATTTGAGGGTGATGTTATAACAAACCTGAAAACATGGGCAAAGTTCATGGGCATGGGCACGATTATAAGAAAGCGCTCATACCTCTTTGTGTCCTCCTCTCTTCGATAATTCCATCCTAGGGCATCAAGCCTTTCCCTCAGAACTTTGGCCATATACCTTGCCCCTATGGACATTGGGCTCTTCCAGCGCATGCAACAGCACCAAACTTGCTCACATGCCAAACAGTATTAAAAAGTTTGTGCAAATACTTATGCGGTGTTCCAGCAATGGAGGCAAGCGATATTAAGGCAATACTCAAGTCCCTTGGGCTTAAACCTTCGAGAAGAAAAGGCCAGAGTTTTTTGCTTAACGAGAGCGTGCTCAGAAGGGAGGTGGCCTATGCCCATGTGGGAAGCAAAGATACAGTGCTGGAGGTTGGCGGAGGAATAGGCCTCCTTACCAAAATACTAGCACAGCATGCTAGG
>QMTG01000149.1 GCA_003649915.1 Thermoplasmata archaeon | reverse complement strand
GTTGTGCATTGTCCAACATCAAATATGAAACTTGCCTCAGGGGCTACGATGCCTCTCCCCGAACTGCTGGGCGAGGGAATTGAAGTAATGCTCGGTACGGATAGCCCAGCGAGTAATAACTCGCTAAACATGATGACAGAGATGAAGTTTGCCGCCCTCGCTCACAAGGCTCACAGATGGGATGCCGGTGTGATGAACCACAGAGTTGTGCTAGACATGGCGAGCACGTGGAATAAATCCATGCTCAAGCATGCCGATGCAATCACCGTGCGCAAGACTGATGTTAGTATTATGCCATGGCATGATTTCGGCGCAAACATCGTGTATTCCGGTGCTCATGTTGAGGATGTTTTTATTAACGGCAAACCTGCAATGCTTGATGGAAAAATGTTGGTAATGGATGAAGACCAGGTTCTTGATGAGTTTGAAAGAACTGCCGAAAAGTTCAGGGCAGTATTTGCGGAAGAGGCTGGGGAAAATGAGAGTCGCGGTCATGTTTTCTGGTGGCAAGGATTCCAACTACGCGCTTTTCTGGGCGTTGAACCAAGGCTGGGAAGTAACAAATCTCATAACAATGTATTCCGAAAATAAAGAATCGTACATGTTTCAGGTGCATGGAGTAGAGATTACAGAATATCAGAGTAAAGCCATAGGTATACCGCAAATAAGAGTAAAGACATCTGGTTTGGAAGAGGAAGAACTTTACCCTCTGATTGATACCCTCATGAAATTGGATATTGACGGGCTTGTTGTTGGTGCTCAGCGCTCGGAGTATCAGCGTAGAAGGTTTGACTTTGTATGTGAAGAGGTAGGCATAAGGTCATTCTCGCCTCTCTGGCACAAAACTCCGACAAAAATACTGAGAGAAATGATAGAGCAGGGGTTTGAGATAATGATCGTTGCAATAGCGGCGTATGGCTTTGACAGTTCGTGGCTGGGTAGGGTCTTGGACAACAATTCTCTTCAAAAGTTATGCGAACTCAGGGACAGGTATGGGATAAATATAGATGGCGAGGGAGGCGAGTTCGAGACTGCCGTCTTGTACGGTCCAACATACAAGAAGAGGGTTGTTATAAGCGATTATGATGTTGTCTGGAGGATGCATTCCGGCTACATTATACCGAAGAAGGTTGATATTGTGGATGCTTAGTATAATTAATGGATATTAACGGACTTTTTGAACCTCGCGATAGAAGCGCTACTCTGCTTCGTTTGTTCTCGCCAATAATGTCATAGCCTAGAAGACTGGACAGTTGATGAGCAAAATTCAAGATTTCTTTGTGCGAGGGCATGTTATCTATGCTCAGTCTTTCCCTGCTATATCCCACAAACATGTAGGCTTTCGGCTCTATAAAGTCCGCCTCACTTCTCTCATCAATTTTGGCGTATGTATCAACATCTTTCATATTCCAGTGGCGTACCAAAGTATGCCTTATCACCTTTCTTGTATCAAGCGAGGGAAGCAAATCTATTGTTTTCATTATTCTTCCCCATCCGTCCTTAATCTTCGGGCGCTGCAATTTCTTATAAACGTACTCGTCAGGCGCTGCAATCGTAACGTATAACTGCGTGGGTAGTGGATCCAGTTTTTCAAGTACATCAGGTCTTGTGCCGTTAGTGACGAGAAAGGTTGTCATTCCACGCTTGTGACACAACTCTATGAAATCACCAAGGTATGGGTAAAGGGTTGGCTCACCCGTTAACGATATTGCCACGTGCTTTGGCTCATTTGCCTCCTTCCATAGTTCAATGACTGTTTTCTCGTAGCCCTTGTATCCGCTGAGCAGTTTCCGCTGCGCCTCTATTGCGCCTTCCAGAATGTACTCGGGCTCGTCCCATTTTTTCACATCTCCCATATAACCCTGATACCTCCAGCAAAACAGACACTCCTGTGTGCATACAGTGGCTGCAGGGCTCATTTGCAGGCAACGATGTGTTTTTATTCCATAAAACTGCGATTTATAGCAACTCTCGCCACCCACTATTGCCTCTCGCAGCCAATGACATAGCTTAACTGCGCTGTGCTCTCCGACCACTTTGTAGCCCTGTCTTTCAAACAACCGCCTTATATTCTCCTCCATTTTTCACTCCCTGACACTTCTTATGGTGTCCAAGTATGTTCCATCTCTATACTGCGTCAGAGCGATTATTTCATCGCCCCACTTAACCTTTGGGGGACCGCCAGTAATATCGTAGGCCATTTTTTTCAGATCTTCAATATCCACAATATTAAGACCGGAAAGTCTTTCCATAAGGTCCTCTCTCCTAGGATTCACTGCTATTCCCTTATCAGTAACAATAACATCCACTGCATCGCCTGGTGTGCTGACAGTAGTTACCTCTTCCCTCACTATTGGTATATTTTTTCTAACAATGGGTGTTACAACTATTGTGATCTTTGACTCTGCAGCCGCATCTTGGTGGCCCCCTATCCCATGGAGAAGGAGACCATCACTATGAGTGTTCACGTTCACATTGAAATTCACATCCACTTCCGTTGCCCCAAGGAAGCAAGCATCCTGATGCATTACAACATGGCTTTTTACCGTAGGTGACATCAGATGATAATGGGATACCTCTATGTGATTTCTGTCCACCCTCAACGACTCCACAGCCGCTAAATCAAACGCTTGGGCATCAATTATTGCCCTTATTGTACCATCACGAAGCATGTTAACAACAAACTCTGTCACGCCGCCAACGGCAAAATCGCCAACCACGCCTTTTTCCTTCATCCTTTCATGCAGGAATTTCACGACTGCAAGGGATGTGCCACCAGCACCTGCCTGAAATGAAAAGCCTTCTTTTATGTATCCTGCCTTATCTATGACATCCACCACAGTCCTTGCCATCTCAAGCCTCACAGGGTTGGTTGTTATTTTCGTAGTGCCTGATGCTATGCCCTGTGGCTCTCCTATGCTTGGAACCCTGACAACATAGTCCACATAAATCTCGGATATGCTTATTGGATGTGCTGGGTATTTCACCACATTGTCTGTGACAATAACAACCTTATCCGCACCCCATGCATCAGAATAAGCAAACCCCATTGGCCCAAAAGCTGATGGGCCGTTTACACCATTGCAATTACCCATTGGGTCGCATTCTGATGCCGCAATGAATGCTACATCCACGGGCAACTCACCTTCCACAACAGCCCTCGCTCTCCCGCCATGAGAGCGAAGTATCACGGGCTCTTTGAGTGGCGCATTCCTTGATATAAAAGCACCCACTGGGCCGTTTATGCTACCCTCGATTGCCGTAACAACGCCATTCTTTATGTGCTCTATCACAGGCTCATGCACGGGGAAAAGAGCCGTCTGTGCTAGGCGCAAATCCCTGATGCCCATTTTTGCCGCTGCGTCCAAAACCAT
>QMTG01000148.1 GCA_003649915.1 Thermoplasmata archaeon | reverse complement strand
ATAGCGTACCTTGCAAACACCCTTAGCAAATTATTTTAGCAAATGTATTGAAAGATTTTTTATTGCTTTTTAATGATACACTAACACCAAAAGGCTTTGCTGCAAGCATGTTATGCAGTTTTTTGCCCAACCTTGCAACACCATCCTTATTCGCTGCCTACTCATTAGCCTGTGCAAAACCTGTGAGCGAATTCAGATATTATGTCCAAGAGTTTTGGCACGGTCCTGTATTTTTTTACATCCTCAGCCCTCACCCACCTGAACTCCACATGCTCCCAGTCTAGGGATGGGGAAACATCGCCCTTTATCATGAAACAAAAGGGATGCACCACCCATACCCTGTTCCCGTACCTTACCATTCTCACAGCCCCCGAGCCTAAGAGTTCAAGAATGCCCTTATCAATCCCTGTCTCTTCGTAAACCTCCCTCATTGCTGCGGCGGCCGGCTCTTCACCCTCCTCAACATAGCCTGATACTCCTGCCCAGAAACCCCGATAACTCCCAACCATCTGACTTCTCCTGAGAAGCAGGAAGCGACAATCCTTTCCCATAACCACAGCCGTTGCCACATGCACCTCATCAACATTGTGCACGAGTATTATACCCTCTTCATTGCAATGCATTGACACTTTATCGCCCGAGCGTAATAGGCTGAGGTCAATTCCGTAAATAATAGGAATGCTCAAATTAGCGCCTGGAATTTTTTCCAGCAGCCGATAATAATGAGGCTGCACACGCCCTGAGCCGAGAATAACGCCCACAATTTTACTGCTGCCCGTATTTATGCTATCTCGTGCGACTTTTGTTTTAATATCTGAATATTTTGCCGAGCACGGCACCCCCAAAATAATGGGCGCCTTATACTTATTATAATCCTCTATGTGCACAAATACGCCCTTTGCCTTTCCATCCACGATGGGCTTGCCCACAACCTTTAGCACTTCAACATCACCTATGCAAGTACTGATATAAAGGGGTTCGTGCGCACCTCCATGGACACCGCATTCCTGCCCTGTCTAACCGTTATTATCACCTCGTACCCTGATGAATGCTTTATAATAACTTCAAGCCCCTCAGCCCTCATTTTTTTCTCAAGATATTTCACAAAAGCCCTTGCCCTGACATGATACGCTTCCGCCTTTTTCTCAACAAGCCCTGTGGGATAATACCTGCGATATTTGCCGTCGCGCACAACGCTCAAAAGATTGGCACTGACAAGTTCTGCAAGGCCTCTGCCAATTGCACCACTGGACGCTCCAACCTCTCTCTCCAGTTCCGCCCTAAAAAAACCAGGGTTTTCTGCCACAACCAAGTATATTCTGCGGGTTATGCCATCAGAAAGCAACGAGAGCGTATAAACATCCTCGTCCAGCACAAGATTTGTTGGATAGTAGAGCACCGCCTTCTTCCCGCGATCATGATGCATTGGGCGAGATGATACGTACTTGGAGTTCTCCAGTTTAAGCAGGTGCCACCTCGTTGTGGCTAGGCTCACACCAGCCAATCTTGCTAATCCACGCATTGAGATGCATGGGCGTTTTGTCAGAAGGGAATAAATGAGCCTCCTTGTGCCGTTGAGCATTAGAGCCTCCACCCCTCTCCCAATCTCCTCAAGATCACCCCTTATCGCTTTCTCAAACTCCTTGCCAATTCTACGCACCATTCTTACCCATACTCCTCAATTATGGACTCAATAAGCCTGCCGATGTCTATGCCCTTAAAGTCGTCATCTACGAGTTCTTTCATCGCTTTTCTTATATGCTCATAAACGCCAGGGGGTATTTTTCTCTCCCTGAGCATGTCCAGTATGTTGGTAGGCGCTCTCTTGGTCGTTTTTCTAACATAGCCACTGTTATCGACAACAATTCCAAGACCTTTATTATCCTATATGGGTGCGCTTCCTCACTATGCCTGCTGCTGCGGCACTTTATTATTTTGAGTTTTCTCGTAACCTTGTCCCCAATATGCGTGTAGCGTAGATGTATCACGCTATCCGCCAGATACATTGGAATCACAATCTCGTTGCCCGATAAATCGCCAGCGCTTCCGTGCTCTTCCAGAGTGCAAACAACCGTGCCCACCTTTCTCATCTGCTTAAGAAGAAAACCTATGAGTTCGCGCTGCTCATACCGGTCTGGGGTGGTCCATATAACGGGCGTGAGTGGGTCGATCGCTATTCTGGCGTTGGCACCCTCCCATTCTTCAACAAATGAGGGCAGTTCCTGGCGCACAAACTTGGAAAAGTCCTTGCCCGAGGCGTCAATAAACACAAGCATATCGTTATCCAAGTAATCCAAGATTTCAGTCCACCCCATCTCAACAGCCTCTCTTATTATCTGCTCCTTATTCTCATCCAATGATACAAAAATTCCCTCTTGATTGTCGTGAAGCCCGCGAAGTATAAATTGGGTGGCAAATGTTGTCTTGCCTGCTCCAGCCGCACCAATAACTACAGTTGTTGAGTGCTCATTTATCCCCCCGTCAAGCAGTGGGTTAAGACCGTATATCCCGCTCTTTATTTTCTTCATCCTATTATCCTTGTATGCAGCATTTAAATATAAATTTAGTGGTTGTATTATCAAGAGTTGGCATGGTCACTAGGCCATGAAGTATTCTCTCACGCCGCAAACTCCTCCATCATGCTCCTTGACATCCCCCTCATGTAGACTAGGAATATGAGCAAAAGCACAATTGGGGAGAGTAGGGCGAGGGGAGTGAACCACCACGGCAGGGCACGGTACAGTGCACCAATGTATATTCCTGCCTCTAAGAGAAGCATGTAAAACGTGAGCACTGTGCCCAAGAAAAGAACTGCCTCAAAGTACTTGTTAACCCAGTAACTTCTACTATCTTCCTTTATCTTACTTATCCTCGAAAAGAACGCAGGCAGATTTACAAGGTAGGGGTACTTGTTAATCAAAACAAACCTGTATTTTGTTATAAGGATAAATATCACGGGAACAATGCTGAATATTGCCGGAAGAACAAGAAACATTGACTTATCGCCATAGGAGTCGGGCTTACCATCAGGACCAAAGTGCGTGGGAATTCTCTGCGGAAGGGAAAAGTAGGCATGGATTGCAAGAAGCCATATGCTTACAATGCCAACAATCGTGATGAAGAGCATAGTTTTACCCCGCAGGCTCAAAGGAGCAGGGCTGATATACAGTGTATCTTCAGTCATCCAACCCTCATTATTCAGCATGGTTTAATATACTTTTCACAGCACACTAAAGCGTAAAACTAAATCGCTACTTTATCATCCTAACTCGTATTTTCCTCTAAAACAGTGGGCAAAAACAAACCCTCCTCGTAAATGGAATATGTACTCACACATACAGCAACACACCCAAAAATAATACTCAACCCACCCATTACTCCAACAAGTTTTCTCTCTT
>QMTG01000147.1 GCA_003649915.1 Thermoplasmata archaeon | reverse complement strand
TTGCATAACCTTCCCTCAGCATCCGTTGAGCCTGAAGCATCAACAATGTGTATGAGCGCACTTGCCTGACGAAGATCGTCCAAGAATTTGTTGCCAAGCCCTCGCCCTTCATGAGCCTTTGGGACGAGCCCTGCAACGTCTATAACCTCCACGGGTATGAACCTCGTTCCTCCCACACACTTCGAGTTCACAGGGTTACACTCAACACCAAACTCCGTGTGCGGGCATTTAGCCCTAACATAGGCCATACCCCTGTTTGGCTCTATTGTGGTGAATGGATAAGAGGCAATCTCTGCACTCGCCATGGTAAGGGCTGAGAAAAATGTAGACTTACCAACGTTTGGCTTTCCAACAAGGCCTATCTCCATCGCCAGCAAATTAGACACAATAATATAAAACATTAATCCATATGCCGAGCATTGCTTATGCTTTCTCCGCCCCCAATTGCCAGCCCACAATTTCGTCAATTTTTTTGAGAAATTCCTCCTCCTTTCCCTTGGGAATTGTTGCACCCGCCGCTATGTCATGCCCGCCGCCATACCCCCCAACATGCATCGCTGCGTCCCTGCAAGCCTCTGCCAAATTTAGCCCGCGCCCGACAAGGTATTTAGTCCCCCTAGCCGAAACTTTTGTCTTGTCCTCCATTACGGAGAGGGAGATTGTGGGCATATCCTGGCTAAAAACGTAGAGCATGGACAACCCTGCTATGGTTCCTGAAAGCTCGGGCGTGTCACAATATACGAACTGGATGTGTTTCATGGTAAAGGGGCCATTGCTAACAACATTCCTCATCTCCTTGAGAACTGCGTTTATGTATTCCTCCCTTATCCTGCCAGCCTTTTCTTCCGCACTCAAATCCCCGAGACACATGGCAAGCGCTGTTGCTTCCTCGTCCATCCTACCACAAGCGTTTGCACGCGCTGATATTTCGTTGGCGGAAAGTCTCCAATAGGGTGATGTGTATATATGCGTGTTTAGTGCTTCTACAGCCTCATTCTTAACGCCTTGGGCTAGTAGCTTTAAAGCAAGGGCTGAGCGCAGAACTCTTATCTCCGCAGAACTCATCTCATCTATTTTTTTATCCCCATCAATTCCAATATCTTCTAAAAATTTATTTGCACCATCCTCATCGCCAGAAATACCAAGAAAATACGGGTCGCATGATGTTTTCAGTGCATCTTTAATAGAACAATCCCTGATTTTCAACCCAGGCTTTTCCTCAAGTGTATTCCTCTTTTTGCTCTCCGCAACCATAAGCCTGTTTATCCCACGAAGCCCACCAATGTCTTGCTTGTCCCCTATGCATCCAGCAACGAAAAGATGAGCCAGATCCCAGTTATTATCATCAATAATTGTTGACAGCGCAAATGCAATTGTGGACGCACACGCTTCGTTTGTCCCATTTATTCCATACAGTCTCGGATTTATATGGACAACCTCCTCGCTATCGTGGTGAATTTCGTGATGGTCAAGAACCACAATATTACCCTTCATCTTCTCCACAACATCCATCTGACCGCTTCCCATGTCTAATATAACTGTGACTGGAAAATCCTCAGAGCGAACTCTGTCAAATCCCTCGCCAAAATCCTTGAGAAGGGTTGTGTGAAATCCATGCCCAAGACGCATCACAGTTCTTATTAAAATGGCAGCGGAGCACACGCCATCAGCGTCATGATGGGACACGATGCGAACACAGGAAGCATCTTTTATAATCTCAGCAGCGTATGCTAACCTGTCATACATCTTTGGCGGAAGTATTCTCTTCATAACACTCACTACTCAACGTAGAGTTTTGCAGTCTCAATGGAATACTCCCAGTCTTTGGGCAATCTTCCAGTTTTTTTATAGTATTTAACCAGCCTCCTAATCTTTGCCTCTATTAATTGAAGCCCTCTCCTGTTATGCAAATCCTTTCTGTGTTTCTTTAAATGCTCATTCAAATGCACGGCCTTCTTCATGAGGTCTGCTAAATCCTGAGGAATTTTTGGCTCAAGGCCGTGCTCTCTCAAAATCTGCAGCACACTCTTCTTTGTTATAAGTTTAACGCTCGGAATACCGTACTGATCCCTTAGCCTTAGCCCAATCATGGAAGGGCTAAGCCCACTCTTAGCCAGCTCTATCACGAGTTTTTCAACATCCTCCGCACTATATTGCACCCACTCAGGCGGAGATGTGCGTAATGGTCTTGTTGATGACGATTTTCCTCTACGCCTTGCATGCATCCTAGCCATGGCGGAAGGGCAAAGCCCGAACAGTATATATAAAATTTTGGTATGGCTGGAATACGCAGGAAAAGGCATAACAAAATATTGGCAAAGGCAATCACGAAAGGGTGCGATTAGGAAATAAGCATGTGACCTGCTCATCATAGTGTCTATTCTCTAATGTATTTCCATCCGCGTACTTCATGCTGCCTGACGAAGAACTCTGTGACTGATAGGTGTTTTACGCATCTCCTTTCACAAATATCTGGAATTCTAGGTGCACCTTTTGGGTGAGGTTTTTCCTGAGATACAACAATAAATCCTCTACATTCCGCTAATGCTATGACGAATGGGTCGGCTTCTTCTATAGTTTTATCGAGGGCAGGAGGGCGAACATTGCGTTCCTTGCACATCTCCGAAATCGTTCTTATAACATCCATAGTTTGTACGATCAAATCCTCGTCAGGCTCTATGAACATCTCTTTATGGTCTTTAGCCCATTTTAGAAGTTCGTCTTCCCGCCTCTCCAGTTCATCAAGTACTTGTCTGGGAGCTATCAAGATCTTCTGTCTTATGAGGGAAGCCAGATCATCCCAGACCCCGGGAAAAACATCCTTGGGGTAATATTTCCTCCACATGTCTATGAGGGCAGAAGTGTCTATACAGTATCCTTCAATACTGACAATTCTCATTTGTTTGATCGCACGCTGGCTCATGCACTTTCCCTCACCAGCCTCCTGATTTCCGGGATATATTTTGTCCTGATAGACAGGTAGTCCGCCACATCATGGTAAGATATCAGGTCCTTATCGTAGGCTTCCAGCACATAAGATACAAAAACTGGGCTGTTCTTCCTTATACACTCCTTCGCAGGTTTCCTCCCACCGCGTTTTACAGTTTTAGCTTCCAGAGACTTCCAGAATTCTCGCATTTCGCTGTAAAATTCTGGAGATACCTTACCTACAATCACAAGCCTTCTCAAAATGACCTCCGGACTGACCTTAAAGTCCTTCGCAATTGCCTTGAGAACGTCCTGAGACCACTCTTCCGATTTTGTTTCTTTGACTATTTCATGACTGAGGAGTGCATCTTTCGGCACGAGAAAGGCCCCTGCAAAATGATTACAGAACCATTCTATACGCTGCTGGTCGCCAGTCAGAATCTCCGGGCATTCCATATCGCATATTCCGTCCATGTTTAAAAGCAGGTGGCAGAACT
>QMTG01000146.1 GCA_003649915.1 Thermoplasmata archaeon | reverse complement strand
TTCTTCCTGTATCCCCCGCTCTTCTTGTTTTCCCCACAATTGTCGTATCATTGATATTCTGGTTTCCACACGATTCCTCCCTTCCCCCCCAAGAACTACCTGTAGCAAGTGGCCCGCCTACTACAGGCTGGGCAAACTGAACAGTGAGCAACGCAACGATAATGATAGGGATAAGTAAACGATGCATACCCTCATCCTCCTTTATCGTTTTTATAAACATCAGCGTGGCTATATATATTTTTTGTTACAAAGTTCGATTTAACACGCTGTTTTGTGAGAATTATTATATAGTAGATACCTTTAATGCTATCATGTGGAGGATGATATGCATGGGTGTGAGGGATGCAGCTGTTGCTGGGCAATTTTATGCTGGAACCGAGGAAGAGCTTAGGAGGCAGATAAAATGGTGTTTTCAGCACGAACTCGGCCCTGGTGAGATTC
Source organism: Thermoplasmata archaeon (assembly GCA_003649915.1). Classification (GTDB taxonomy): domain Archaea; phylum Thermoplasmatota; class Thermoplasmata; order B31-G17; family B31-G17; genus B31-G17. Next base: position 2,991 of record QMTG01000146.1, on the reverse strand, counting down.
CGAAAGAAAAATACGCGAAGAGAGTAAGAGGTTTTGTTGTGCCCCATGCTGGTTACATGTACTCAGGGCCAGTAGCCGCCCACGCCTATGCTAGGCTTATGATGCAAGACCCTCCCGACTTCTTTGTTGTTATAGGTCCAAATCATACAGGGCTTGGAGCAGGTGTAGCAGCAACGGATGATAACTTCCGCACACCGCTCGGTATTGCCAAAAATCACACAGAATTTGTCAGGGAAATAGTTGGAGATGTTATTTCACTGGACCCTGTTGCCCACATGTATGAGCATTCTGTGGAAGTGCAGATACCGTTTCTTCAGTATTTGTTCGGTGATGTGAGAATCATACCCATCGTCATGATGGATCAGCGGCTTGATACCGCAAGGAATGTGGGACATGTGCTTAGGGACGCCATTGCAGATAAGAATGTCGTGCTAATAGCATCTACAGACTTTTCGCACTACGTACCAAAGAAAATAGCGTATGAGAAGGATAAGATGGCGATTGACTCCATATTGAAAGGGGATGTTGATGGACTCTATGACACAATAACCGAGCACTCAATATCCATGTGCGGTTACGGACCTGTTGCTGCAGTTCTCACGGCACTTAACGCGAAAGAGGGCGAGTTGCTCAAGTATGCAACATCAGGTGATATTGCTCCTATGCTGGAAGTTGTTGGTTATGCGTCCATCGCAATATATTAGTGAGAAAGCCCTACACAGGCTGGTGGCGGGATTAAGAAAAAAGAGTGGTGGCTCGTGCAAGGCCAGAGATTGGAGGGAAAAGGATATAATAGAGGGGAAGTGCGTGGAGTCATTTGTTATTGTTCTTCCGACAAAGGGCTGCTCTTGGGCTAAGGCATCAGGGTGCACAATGTGCGGATACATAAACGATTCCTGCCCTACGGCTACAGATTCGTTACTGATATCAGAGTTTGAAAGGGCTATTAGGAACCTCAAAGGGGAGAAAAGCATCAAAATATACACATCAGGTAGTTTTTTCGACAACAACGAAGTAGGCGAGAGTGTGCGAAATTATATATACAAAGCGGTCAGAGACAAAGTGGAAAGGCTCGTTGTAGAATCAAGACCCGAGTTTATAAACGAAAATGTTGCCCATGAGGCGCAGGAATTTGGCTCAATGATGATTGCGCTGGGTCTTGAGTCTGCAAGCAACGACATTCTAAAATACTCCATAAACAAGGGATTCACTGTGGATGAGTACATAAGGGCTGTTGGTATTGTGAGGCGGTGGGCTGAGATAAAGACCTATGTCCTGCTCAAGCCTCCTTTTTTGTCAGAAAAGGATGCTATAGAGGATTGTATAAAGAGCGCAGTTTTTGCATCAAAATACTCAGATATTGTGTCGATAAACCCTGTGAACGTGCAAAAGGGCACTCTTGTTGAGCATCTGTGGATTAGAGGGGAGTACAGACCTCCATGGCTGTGGAGTGTGCTTAAGGTATTTGAGATGGCTGGTGAAGAAGTTGAGAAAAACAATGCCCGACTCATTTCTATGCCCACATCTTGGGGGAGGGAAAGAGGGGCACACAACTGCGGAGCATGCGATAGGTACGTTGTTGATAGAATCCACTCCTTATCATTTGAAAACGCCGATTATACTGGAATATTTGATGATATAGAATGCCAGTGCAGGAATACTTGGGAAAAAATAGTGAAATATTCGGATTTCATGTACACAAGTGTTGATGTACAATCGATGCTTGCATGCATCTAAGAGTTAAAAATTAGCATAGTGATGACCAGTACTGGCTGTGTACGCTAAGCACCTTCTCTATAGCATCCCTTGCCCTACATTCCCCATCGTAAACCTCGGTGTAGGTCATTGGAGCCCTCTCATCCCCAATTATTATCCCTCCAACAACTTCGGCAAGAGCATCAAGATGATAGCCGCCCTCGAGCATGTACGCTATCCTTCCCTTGCAACTTTTGTTTGCGTAAGAGAGTAAAGATAGTGCAAGACTTCTATACCCTGCTGTGGACAGGGTCAGGGAGGTTAGGGGGTCCATGTAGTGGGCATCCGCCCCGAGGCTGACAAGAAGTATATGGGGCTTATACTCATTGATTATTGGAAGTATTACACGGTTCAGCGCCTCGGAGTATGAAGAATCACCGCTTCCGTGTGGCATCGGAATATTCACTGTAAAGCCTTCCCCGTCTGCATTGCCAACATCTTCAGCCCTGCCCGTGCCTGGATATATTCCCCATTCATGGGTGGATATGTATAGGACTTTGTCTGTATCCCCGAATATCTCTGCAGTCCCATTACCATGATGCGCGTCTATATCCACAATCGCAACTTTATACCTCTCCATCAGGCGGTTAGCTGCTACTGCTATGTTGTTAAAATAGCAGAAACCACCGCCGTGAAGCGATGTAGCATGATGACCCGGAGGACGGACAAGTGCAAAGGTTGGTGTGGAGGATAATGCCATCTCTGCCGCCTTTAAAGCTCCGCCAACAGCCCTGAGCGCAATCCTATATGTCTTATCACCATGCACATATGTGTCCGGGTCCATCAAACCATCAAATGATTCAACAAAAGATACATACTCCTCCGCATGCACAGAGAGCAAATCATCCTTTTTTGCAATCTCAGGCTCAACATATGATGGCTCATGGCCCAGAACACTTATCAGCCATTCCCTTATTGCTGCTAGCCGCTCTGGTCTCTCGGGATGCCCATCCCATATCACATGCTCTTCATACTCCGGATGGTAAACTACGCTTAGCATACTATCCCCACGCGCATGTCATTCATCATATTACCTTAACGGAGGGATTTGATTCGACGGAAAGGCCGCTTATTTATCACCTAAAGGCTCCTTTCCGTCTCTCAAATCCGGCATGTAAACACCTTATTACTACCTTAAGCCACCGGAGGGATTTGATTCGACGGGAAAGGCCACCTTTTTGCTACCTAAAGGCTCCTTTCCGTCTCTCAAATCCTGGCTTGTAAACACCTTATTAC
>QMTG01000145.1 GCA_003649915.1 Thermoplasmata archaeon | reverse complement strand
CCGCACTGTTGCTCGTTGCGTTGTATGTTATCACGCTATCCACATGCACATACGTGTCTGTGGGCAACACAACACGAGAATTGTACTGCGCTGAGTTGTAATAAACGTCCACACTAACCCTGCCAATAACACTCTTAACCCCAACAACGAGGGATAAACTCTGCCCGGCGTTTACGACCATATTCACAGTTCCAAGATTGAAAGAGTACCAGCCTGCGGTTGATGCATCAACTGCCGAACTACCTATAAGGTTTCCGTTGGCGTATAAGTAAACCTCAACAGTAGGTGTAGATGGCCAAGCATCTATATTATCTAAATACAGGTGAGCATATACAGTTCCATTTATTGTGAATTTTTTGGCAAATGGTGGGGTCTGAGCCCATGTTACACTATTCCCATCAACTATTGTCACACTCTGGGCATTATTTCCCATCGTGGTATTCATAACGTAATTGTTCCTGAGGTAGAGGGTCTTCTCCACAGTGTTCGTCCTTGTCCCCGATGATTTTTTTGTTACCCTTACCGTAACATGCGTATCGGAGGTATCATCTTCTTTCTTCCAGTCAACCATGTAGTAGTAGATTTTTATGTCCGTAGTAGTATTCGCCGCATTCATAATATCTCCCATGCACAATTCAACCTCTCTTAGCCCAGAAGCGGCGGAAATATTTTTTGCATATGTCCATTTCCAGTTTTTTCCTGTTCCATTGTATATGTACATTTTACTCTCAACTATTATGCCCTCTTTTCCACCAACGATTAGAAGATAATCAACACCTATATAACCGAAGGAGTAGCCTGTATCGTTCCGCCCATCAGCATCTATCATTAGCATGAGCATGTCTTCGCCGGCAAAGGGTAGAGGCTCTGGTGGTGGGAGTGGGGGTCCAATGTATTTTATTGCACCAGTGGCAATATTTTCAAGCCATGTATCGTTGCCACCCCAATCGTAATCAAGCACACCATCATTGTCCTTGTCGTTGTCCATGTCATCAGGTATGCCATCATTGTCAAAGTCGTGTTCAAATCCAGGCTCGTCCTCGTCCAATATACCATCACCATCGCTGTCCTTGGGTTGCGGCATAGTAAGAGGCACGGGCAGTGAATCTCCCCCAAATATTCTGCCGTTAACAGATAGGTAGAAGTACATAGTACCATTAAGCACGTCAATAGCGTATTTGTCTATGTCAATATTCAGATTTACCGCGTCGCCAAACTTATCTATATTCTTTGGAACACTGTTCCAGTCTCCAAATGCTCCGTCTATTTCTATTCCTTCTGGCACTCTATTGGCATAAAACCTCCCATATATGCTGGAAACAAGTGTAACAGGTATGTTTGCAGTGATATCACTAACGCCATCAATTTGTACTCCAAAAACGCCTGCAGATATATCGTTGATATTTACACATACAAAGGCGAGGCTTTTCTCATCACAACCCACATTTATAGGGGGATCAAACTTCATTGTCACAAAATTACTGGGGTTTTCCTTGCTGCATAGTATGTTATCATCAATACTAAACACACCGTCCCCGTTATCAATGTATAGAGATATTTCGTTAATCACCGAATTATTACCCAATATATGAATCTTTATGCTGCTTATTGAGGCGTTCCTATTCACAGCACTGAACTCTATTCCTAGAACTGGTGTTTGCACCCCAGGACTTATCACTCCACTCTCTAGCACACTGCTTGGTGTGAATTGGCGGACAACAAGTGCACACCACTGCGGACTTATAACGGAGTCTGTGCAATCTATGAACCCTTCGCTATTCTTTGCTAGGATTACAGCCCTGTAGTCAGTGTTTGCTGGCATGTCAATCCAACTTTTTATACACTCAATCTCAATACATGAATCGTTGAAAGCAAACTTTGGCTTATGCTTGCTTAGCGTATCCCATAAATACCAAGGTGCGGTTGTGTTCAGCATGCAACAAAACGATGATTTTGTGTAGGGGGAGAATACAACGCCTATCGCAGCCTCTGCCCCAATGCCTTGAATCTTATACCCCGTGCTCTCGTTCATATCTGTGTCTATTAGTACATAGTAAGCATTAATTGAGTTGGTTGGGGGTATACTACCATTTGTTCTTATATAAAAGTAAACGTATCTGTGGTTGGCTACTGTTTTCGTTTCTACAATATCTAAACTTGCTAGCGAACTTGTAGGCAAGGATGCATGCTCGGCAATCCATTGCGTATTTCCCCGTGTGATGTTCATGGCCAAGTGCTGTGGAACTGATAAGGCAGGTAATACGTCCCCAACCACGTCGGCAAAGGCAGGTATATCTTTCCAGTCTTCGAAGTTTCCGTCCACAGATATTGCCTTTGGAGGTGTTACAACGAGCATAACGTAGGCGAATATTACGGGCAGAACGAACAAAAGGATAGTGGCAAGGATGACCATGATGTAGTTTCTCAAATACCTTCTTCTCCTCCTCACATATATTCTCCCTCTGCCATTGATGAGAGCGTCACCGTTTATGAGACCACGACCATTTATAAAACCAACACCGTTTATCAGGCCATTTACTCCAACAATCCCCCTACCATTGATGGCACCTATTGATGCTATGCCATTTATCAACCCCTCTGGTACCCCATACGTTTCTGCTGCTACCTTAGATACATACTCCTCTACCTTTGCTCTCTCGATCCCTTCTGCACGCTCCTTCGCTTCAACCTCCCGTACATAGCCCCATTCTTCCCCCTCCGCTAAAACCTCGCCTTTTTCCTCAGCCCAAATTTTTCTGGGCAGTGCCTTTTCAGCAACTTTTTCCTCAGCCCTAGCCTCTGCAAGCATATCGAGTATTGCCAACTTCCTCCTGTAAGCCTCCCTATTTCTATCGTTAATTTCTATTGCCTTATCATAACACTTTATTGCCTCATCATACTCTCCAAGTTTTTCCAGAACTTCACCCTTTAACTGCCATGCCTTTGAATACTCGGGTAGTGCCTCAAGAATATAGTCGTAGTACTTGAGCAACTTTTTGAGCTTTTCCCTTTCGCCTTCAGTCCACCTTTTCCAGTCAATATCTGCTTTTTCCTTGTCAAACTTCATCTCAAGCAGGGACAAAAGTTCAGTCTTGATTTCCTCCTCACTCTCAGGACGGAGTTCTATCGCTCTATCATAGCACTCAAGCGCCTCTCTCCACCTTCCGAGCCTAGCATAAAGACTTCCCTTAATCTGCCATGCTTTTGCTAAGGTGGGGTCTATGGATAACAAATCGTCGTACTCTTTTATCGCCCTCAAAATTCTCTTTTCTTCATCCTCCTTCTCACCCTCAATCTTCTTCCATCTCTCTATAAAGTCTTCCGATATTCTTCTCCATCGCCGACCACCGCCAGTGCCAACAGCCCTTTCTTTTCCCTCACCCCTTGCGCTCACAGCCTCAACCTCTTCAGCCGCGTATTCCTCGTGCCCCTTGACTTCCTCAACTG
>QMTG01000144.1 GCA_003649915.1 Thermoplasmata archaeon | reverse complement strand
GCCTTAGATAATAGGACTTATCACCAAGGCTTATTTGCACGGTCCTGTTCTTACCCTCAATCTCCTTCCTTACTTTTTCGTCGCGCTCAACCATTATGTTGAACTTTTCCACCAAATTTTTAAGGTCTTTTTCGTCCATTTTTCCACCTTATATATCTAAATGTCCGACCTTGTATATAATCTTTTTCACTGTTTTCCAGGATTTTCTCGTGTACGGCGGGAGTTCACCATGCTCTCTCACCCAGTTGAGCAAAAAATCCACAGTTCTTTTGTCTGAGGGATAGCCACTTCCGATCTCTACACCAAGTTCCTCCTCAATCCTCTTTATCTCGGCATCGCGCTCCACCTTTGCTATTATTGATGCTGCAGAGACAACCGCATAAATATCGTCCGCCCCATGCCTGGATATCACAGAAATTTTCTCGCCGTCCATGCCCATACATGCACGTAGATGAGATTTAAGTGCGATGGCAAAGCCCATCTCGTTTGCATCGGCAGAATCAACATACGCCACGCTTGGCCTTAGATCTGCTATGATTTTTGAAAAATACAGAACTTCTATCTCGTTTATCGTCATTCTTTCCCGCATTTTATCAATTTCAAATGCACTTATTCTCTCCACCCGCCACTCACAAATCTCCTTTATTTTATTCGCCAGTTTTTCCCTCCTAGCCTTTGTGCACTTCTTTGAATCCCGAACCCTGAGCTTGATAAGCGCACTCTCATCATCAACCTTCACTCCCGCCACTACCATTGGGCCTATGACAGGCCCCCTGCCCGCCTCATCAACGCCACATATTCCGCTTATCTTGGCATCACTCATTTCAATTATTCTCCTCTTTTCATCCATACAACCCTCTGCGGGAACGGTATCTCTATTCCTTCCCGGGCGTAGGTGGTATGGAGTTCTTTTATGAATTCATGAACAATTTTGTAGTGCTCGGGATAGGAAGGCACAGGGATGCGCACAATAAAGTTTATGCTTGATTCTCCAAACTCTTTGTATCTTAGCAATGGCTCGCCCTCGACTCCGAACTTGGCCATGATATCTCTTGCAACTTTGAGCGTTATATCCTCCACCTTCGCCAAATCGCTACCATAACTCACGCCCACTGGTACAATTATTGCGGAGCGTTTTGATGGCAGCGAGTAATTGTGTAGGACGCTATTGGCAAGTTTGGAGTTGGGAATTATTATTAGGTCGTCAGATAACAGTCTAATTCTTGTTGAGCGCCAGCTTATATCCTCGACATAGCCTTCATCGCCGCTCTCCAGCCTTACAAAATCCCCAACCCTTATTGGTCTATCTGCCATTATATAAATACCTGCAAATAAGTTCGATAGGGTCTCCTGCAGGGCGAAAGCCACCGCAATACCTGCAATGCCCAGCGTTGTGAGCAAAGGGGTTATTGATACACCAAAAAAGTCAAATATAAAAATTAGAGCCAAGAAGTATATTAGGAATTGAAACATTCTTTGCACTAGGGGGGCAACACCCTTAAGACTCTCATTTCTGTACGAATAATACCGAAATACTCCGATGAAGAACTTGGTCACAGCATGAGCTATTATTATTACTGCCAGTACAAAAACCGCTGGGATAATAATCTTCTTTATCTCCCAAGGTATTGGCATCAATTGCAATGCAATGGAAACACCTGCTATGATAAATAGATACGTTATGGGCCTGCCAAACGATGCAATAAAAATATCATCTACTGGGGTTTCAGTTTTTTTGGCTAAGTGCATTAAGTATGACTCCATTAAAAACTTAAAAATAAAGCCTAAAGCGATAAATAATACTAGGATTAGGATTGGTGCTAGGTAACCGCTAACAAGCGGTATTATCAAATCTAAGAACGGCGGCATTGTGGGAGCGAAATACATGAACGTTAATAAACCTTAGTTTTGATATCGAATATCGAGTTCCATAAAATCTCTGGCTACGAACACATTCTCAAATACTTCCCTTGCTTCCTTTTCAAGCACTTCATCGTCCTCAGCATACCTGGGACTTATGTGAAAGAGTGCAAGCATGCGCGCTTTCGCCTTCTTTGCGATGATTGCCGCTTCTTTGGCGGTGGAATGCCCAAATTCATGCGCAGTATCGCTTAAATCGCTAGCCAATGTGCTATCATGGATAAGCAAATCGGCATCCTTAGACGCTTCCGCTATGCTTTCAAGGGGCCTAGTATCCCCGCTATATACAATTTTTCTTCCTTTGCGTGGGGGGCCAAGCACATCCTCAGGCCTTATAATCCTACCATGCACCTCAATGCACTCTCCTCTTTGCAATTTTCCGAAAAGCGGGCCCTCAGGAACGCCCAATGCTATAGCCTTTCTCCGATCAAACTTGCCCCTTCTTTCCCTTTCCTCAAAAACGTACGCCAGCGCTGGAACTGTGTGATCCGCTCTCAACACCCTTATCCTGTATTTTTTGAATTCCAAAATATCGCCATCCTTCACCTCATTTGCATGAATATCGTAGGTTAGGCCAAAATACCCAAGACTTACAAGCCTGCTCACGAGGTCTTCAATTCCCTTTGGGCCGTATATGTGCAATGGCTGAGACCTATCATTCAACGCCATACTTTGTATGAGACCTGGAAGCCCCAAAAAATGGTCACCATGAAAGTGTGTTATGAATATTTTGCTTATCTTCATAAAAGAAAGTGATGTTTGCATTATTTGCCTTTGAGTACCCTCGCCACAGTCAAAGAGCAAAACCTCTGAGCCGAATTTTATCCCTATCGCCGGAAGGTTGCGCTGAGGCGTTGGCCAACTACCACCAGTTCCGAGAAAAACAACCGTTAAGTTCGTCACTCCCCCATCACCTGCACGATTAGTCTTCGAGTCCTCCTTCTTACATCAAGTTCCACAAACACTATCTGCTGCCACGTACCAAGTGCTAAAGAACCGTTAACAACAGGCACCGTAAGATCAGGTCCTAGAAATGATGCTCGTACATGGGAATGCCCATTGCCGTCATGCCATGTCTCGTGGTGCTTGTATTCTATGTTCTTTGGAAACAACCTTTCCAATGCCCTTGGCAAGTCGTGTAAAAGACCAGGCTCGTACTCTATTGTTGTTATCGCACCCGTGGAGCCAGAAACGAATATTAGTGCCATTCCGTTCTTTATTCCAGAGCGATCAACAACCTCCTGAACCCTTTCTGTTATGTCAATTATATCCACTTCCCCCTTTGTCGATATCTCAATCTGCTCGCTGTGGACGCTCATCATCACCACCAGCGTGCTAATAGTGCTTTTTGTTATTTAAAAATGAGTCCGATGTGCTATAGGCAATATCCCACCTGTGGTTTAAGGGATACGCCATCGTTTTTGATTGTTTGCATTGGGCAGTTTTACTAATTATTTTACATAACATATTTTAACAAGTTTTTTATAGTCCTACATAATATACTCACATATTGCATAAAGGAGGATTT
>QMTG01000143.1 GCA_003649915.1 Thermoplasmata archaeon | reverse complement strand
TTGCTGAGGTTTTATATAGTGATTGGATATTAACCCGTCTATTGGCAATAATCATGCGGATGGTGATGAGTGATGGTGGATCTCGAGAACACTCTGTTCATGCTTCCAGGACCTGTGAAAATACATCCCAGAGTGCTAAGGGTTATGTCTATGCCTGCACTTCCGCATCGCAGCCCTGAGTTCTCAAAAATAAATGAAGAAATACGCGATTTGCTCAGATACGCCTTTCAGGTTGATGATGATTATCATGTTGCAGTCTTTTCAGGCTCGGGCACCTCAGGGCTGGAGGCTGTCATCTCCGGCATTTTGAATAAAGAGGACAGTGTGCTGTGCATAATTAACGGCAAGTTTGGAGAAAGACTATACGAGATATGCAATATTTACGCAAACGCACACCCGCTTGAGATCCCATGGGGCCAAGCCCCAACCTTGGACGCTGTGGAAGAGATTATTGAGAAATATGAAGTAACAGCCATAGCACTATGCCACAACGAAACAAGCACGGGGATGACAAATCCTGCCGAGGAAATTGGAAGAATTGCAAAAGAACACGACCTTATATACATACTTGACGGAATAACGTCTGTTGGGGGTATTGAGCTCTACCCAAAGGAGTGGGGTGTGGATGCCATCGTTCTTGGAAGCCAAAAATGCTTAGCAGCGCCTGCCGGACTTGCAGCAGTAGCAATCTCCGATAGAGCATACCAGAGGATTGGTGAGGGAAGAACGTATTACCTAGACCTGAAAAAGCACATAGATAAGATTGAGAAGGGTGATACGCCCTATACCCCAGCAATACCTCTCTTTCTTGCATTCAAAGAGGCTTTGCTCATGCTTAAAGAGGAAGGAATTGAAAAACGCTGGGAGAGAAACAAAATGCTTGCCACCATGCTCAGAAGTGCTGTAAAGGCTCTTGGACTGCAACTATTCCCTGAGGAAAAATTTGCCTCTAATACCGTAACTGCCATACGATATCCTAAAGGGATAGAGGATAAAGAGTTTAGGGGGATTCTTAAGGAAGAACTGGGTGTGATCGTGGCAGGGGGGCAGAGCATTGTCAAGGGCAAGATTTTCCGTATAGGACACATGGGGATATGCTCCGAGGTAGATATAATGGCAACAATAAGTGCAATTGAGTATGCTCTTTTAAGACTGGGCTATGAGTTCGAAGCTGGTGCAGGTGTTGGAGAGGCAATAAAAGTTCTGAGTACTTGGAGGATGCATAATGAGCAAGGGATGCAAAAAGTATAATGTTCTAAGGGACGAGCAGGGAAACACATTGGTTGTTGATTGCAAAGAATGTGATGGAGAGTGCAATCTTTCTTCTCCTAAGTGTTTCTCAGGTGTGTTCAATATTTTTGTGTCAGAGTATCCTATTAACAGTATAGTGCTTTCGGGCTTTTTTGAAAGAAAGTATGGGAGTAAAGCGTGTAGCATTCTGGAAAGCTTGAGGGACGTAGTTATATCCCTAGAAAGTATGGCAGAAAGCAGGACAATGAACAGGGAAGAGTGTAAAAAATGCGCACTTAACCCGAGGGTAATGTTCTTGGCGCTGAGAAATGCTATGCTTGAAGATATCAGCGAGTTCTACAAAAGATTTATCTTGTACGCCCAAAAAGTAAGCAAAGTATCAGACATTGAGTGTACGGAATGCACCCTCAGGAGCGGTGGGGATTTAGTGTACATTCACGATATGATGGAAAGGCTTCGAAGAAGGTTAAGAACAGAAGCAGGTGATTTTGTATGAGTGAACACTGCGAGCTTTGTATGGGACCACTGGGGAGCGATGTTGTGGTATGCAGGGAGTGTGGCGCGCTTTATCATAAGAGTTGTGCTCTTAGGATTGGCTCCTGCAGAAAATGTGGAAAAGCGTTTGAAAGTGTTACAGAGGATAGGGAGGAGAATATCATTGCAAGAGTTGCCAAAGAAGAGGGTGTAGACGCTGCTTACATATATTGCATGCAGAATTACGGAGAACTGGAAAGAGCAAGAGCCATTCATGATGCCTGCAACGCACTCATGGCGGAGAAGAATTACGATCTTGCTCTAGACATGATTAATATGGGAATTCTGCAAAACGAGCACTGGCTTCTCTGGTACGACAAGGGTAAAATTTTTGAAAATAGTGGTAAAAGATTGCTTGCGCTCAGGTGTTATGAGAGGTGCTTAGCTCTGCTCCCCGAGCATGAACAAGCACTGTGGAGGGCTGCAAGGCTTAGCATGCGCCTTGGGATTGCAAACAGGGCTGTTGAATATTACAGAACACTCATGGAGTTGCGCAGCAGGGACACAAAGGTTATGGCGGAGATGGGAGAAGCCTATATGATGCTGGGCAACTATCAGGAAGCCCTTGCCATATTCATGGAGATTGTAAGAAAAAAGCCCAACCATAGTGTTGCTTGGACTAACATTGGGGCTTGCCATTATATGATGGGGGAGTATCAGGATGCCATAAAGGCTCTCAGCGAGGCGCTTCGTATAAACCCTAAGAATGTCAGAGCACTCGTAAGAATGGGTTTCGTGTACAGAAAATTGGGTATGGAGAAGGATGCGGAGCAGTTTTTCAACAAAGCTATGGGTATAAGTCCAAAAGTTGCAAGGGAAGAGATTGAAAAGACTTCTTGATTTTTCAACCAAATATTGCGGACAGTATGCACATTATATCGCCCACCAACGCGTAAAATATGTATGCCGGTAATATCATGACCATGAATGGCGTTTTGTACATGGCCCATACCCTTGAAATACCTCTACGCCTTAACTCATCAATTACCTTTTCATAATCTACACTTCTTTTCGGAAGTAATTTTTCCCTAAGATTGCCCTTCTCATCCACTACAAGCATGGGCAACCAAAAGCGCATATTTTTTGTGTCCCTGGGCACGCCGAGAAGCATGTGGGGAAATCTGATGTTGCGGTGGTAAACGTTATAGACCAGATAATAAATAGGAATAAACACTATAGGCACCCCTGAGTAAACAATTATTGAGAGTATTGGGGGAAAAATCGCAATATCGCACCTTAGTATGGGCAGGCCCGCAACCATAAAGGCGTATGGCATTGGATGAAGTACCGCTATGCTCATGAACGCCTTTGCGTCGGCGCCGCCGTGTATCGCATGTATGAGGTACAGGAAATACACCAATGCTAGGGACAGGGTCAAGGCTATTACAATTCTCGCCTCACCTGTGTATATACGAAGGAAGAAAACAGCATAGAGAAATAAAAATGCTGATATCGCGTATGACGCGGTTGTTACAATAATTTCAATTTTTGACTCATCCCTATCAATCACGGCATCGGCAAACATAACAATTGGAAGAATACAAAGCATCACCTCTTTGGTTGTTAAAAGTGTGGTGTGCTCGTAAAAAAGAAACAAAAAACCAACAATGCCCATTATCTGCCATGGGTAATTCTCAACAATCCTTGTCCTAACATCGGAAATTAAAGCGTATAAAAGCG
>QMTG01000142.1 GCA_003649915.1 Thermoplasmata archaeon | reverse complement strand
GATAGGGATGAGAAGGTATCCTAGATTATTTTATGGTATGTTTTGATGGACAAAATAGGGAGGTCATATGGCATGTATGATGTCGGGCGAGCGCCTCCCCGCTAGCTATCGCTCGCTTCAGGCTATCACTCACGCCTAACAGGCGGATATACGCTTGGGCTAACGCCCCGCCCTTCGGGACACTGCTCCCTTCGGTCGCAATGCCGTATATTCGCCAAACGATAAAAAATGACTAACGTCTCGATTTTCCAATCATAATATTAATATACGCCCACTTAATATTGAGTTCATCAACCTGCGGTATGCTTATTACAATTTTACCACCGTGTATCGTAATCTGAGTATTTGGAGGAGATGTGCCATTAAATGTCTTTTCTAAACATTTATACCACGCATAAGAATATTTGGGCGAACTCACTGTGAGTGTTATGGATGATGCGTTATAATAAGTCCAAGAATCAACAGAGAGCAGGTTTGTGCTCACGCCTATTGTCCTCGTACCCGACGCACTATAATTCTCTCCCATAAGTGATATGAGAGTAATACTTAACCTATAATAACCACTTGAATTCTCCATAAAAATGTGAGGATTTGCTTTTACCACCTGGTCTGTAGACCTTGGGGGCTGGCCTAAAACTATCGCACCCATCTCATAACTCAGGTTTTGCCTTACATAGTACCTGTTGTATATGTCAACAAATATTGAGCCGCCAGCCCTGAAACTCTCCACATGCCCAGACCAGTTAAACGATATTTCCATGTAGGAAATGCTTGTATCGTTTGCCCTGTACGGTATAAAATTCAGAACACCACCCGTTGGGGATGTGAAAACGGGCACGTATCTCGAGCCCAGAGAGATCGGTGAGTACAGACTCATAGTCTTCTCCTCATTGGCAATCTCAAAATCTATCTGCTGCTTAAGCACGGATAATTGGTTCTCAACCTCTCTCATGTGTTCAGCCTCATAATCTGTCATGGAAAGGGGAACATACTGCTCTGTAATCAATGCCATGAAGGCTAGAACAACCATTATTGCCATCACAGTACCTATCACGGATGTCTGGGCGTTGTTGTCCATGCTCAAACTTTCACCTCTACAACTTTCATGCAAATCTTCCTATATATAGGTTTTGATTGCACACTCATCGCTAAATGTTGGGGAATGACATAAATCTGATAGCAACATTAAAGATAAATAGTAGTTGAATATTAAGTGTGGGTGTTGATTGCATTACCCGTGGTGGTGCAATAGTATGGTGAGCAAGGAGCACGCAGAAGTTATACTTCGGGGCATGTATAAAACCCTTGGAAACGCTGTGGGAAGTCCTGTTGTTAATAAAATAGTTGGAAACTTAGATATTGAGAATCCCATCAATGCTCTCAGCGATTTGAGGAAAAAGTTGGAGGAGGTTTTCGGCGAAAGCACTGTGAAAAATATGCTCTATGTCGTCATAACATCCTCGTTTGACAACGAGACAGCACAGAAACTGCTTAACGAGTTGCAGATCTCAATTGGTGAGAGTACATGAACGCGCTCAGCAGAAGAATACTAAAGATACTCGAAGAAACCCCTATAAAACCAGTTAGTGAGCATCTTCTCCGCAAACAGTGCTCGGACTTAGGAATAGAGTTTGAGAATATAAGGAACGAGGACATTCCAATGCTTGCGGAGAGGCTTAGCAAAATTCTTCCTTTCTTTATAGGAAATAGCAGGGCTGAGGAGGTTGTTGGAAAAATAAAGAAACTTGGGGGTTGAAACTCATGGAAAAAATGGAGAGAGTTCCAACAGGAATAAAGGGACTTGATGAACTCATGGACGGCGGTTTTCCCGCAGGAACTGTAAACCTTGTCAGCGGTCCTGCGGGGAGTGCAAAATCTCTTCTTGGAATGCACTACATATATAACGGTGCACTCATGCACGGCGATAATGGCATTTATATAACACTTGAGGAGCCTAGGAAAAATATCTTAAGGGCCATGCTTGCGTATAACATGGAAATTGAAAGGCTGGAGAAAGAGGGAAAATTATACCTTATAGACCTCAGCGAGATGAGAAGGCTCTCAAAGAACGTTACCGTTGAGGAGGCGATTGTTGGGTTTAAACCATTGCAGGACATGCTTGAGCACCTATTGGAATTCTCCAAAGCAAAGAGGCTGTGTATAGACTCGCTCACCGCCATAGGGCTTCATTATGGTGATGATGTGAGCGCATTCAGGAGAGACTTGTTCAGGTTTGTTGCGTTTCTTAGAAGCACAGGGATAACAAGCCTTCTAATAACTGAGGCTGCGGAGGGTGAGGGACTGACAAGATTTGGTGTGGAGCAGTTCGTAGCAGACTCATTCATATATCTGGGCTTGGAGGAAAGCATGGGAGAACTCAGGAGAACAATCACAATAAGGAAAATGAGATTTACACGCCACGACACTGCAAAACACCCTATAATAATAGACAGTTCTGGGTTGAATGTGTCAGCGGAGACCAAGGTGTTCTGAGGGCTGTGCATGCCTGTATTCATGAGCAAAGATGAAGTTTTGCGTGTGATGGATGAGTGTCTAAGGGTGCTGGGTATTGAGGATTATGATGAATTTTTCTCCCAGATGAGAAAGTTCGCGGATATGTATCCTCTCCTTGCTTCTATATATTTTGATAATAAAAGAATAGATGTTAACGCACCGAGGGCGTTATATGGCGAGGTTTTAAAGAACTTTCTCAGATACACATCTGCCTACGCCATCGTGAACGGGCGTGAAAAACCTCTAAGCGCTCTGATAAATAAGTACAGCAGCTACTCCAAGTTCTTCATGCCTGAGCCCATGGATTATGAGTGGAGGGATATTGACAGAGAACACCTATCCGAGATTCTTTCAACCTTCAGTGCACTTTTTTCATCAATTGATGCATGCAATCGCACTTTGCAAAATGAGTGGTTTGCGCTTAATAATGAATGCAAAGTATCTGTTTACACATCCGAGGGGGTTTTCGGTGCTCTGATGGACGAGTTTGTAAGGCTGTACAGTGCGACCAATGATGAGAGTGCGAGAAAAAAAGTATCCAGAATACTAGGTGGGGATGGTGCTGTTGTTCAGTATGTGAAGGGTAGGATTGCGGAGGGGAGGATGAAATGGGGAATACCCCCCTTTGACTCCCATCCTGATATCATGCCCGCCATTGGAAGCGCAAACGTAATACTTGGTGATAATGGCATTGGCAGAATGAGCCTTATTGCCGCAATGCTCATGGACAAAATTGGAAGGGGGTATAATGCGCTCATTGTGAGCACATCAGTAACGCCTGCCCTGATGCTTAGATGGCTTGAAAAATTTGGTGCCAACAGCGCACATGAGAAAATCAAATTTTTCCACTGGGGAAGCGAGGCAGGGGAGGAAATAGAGCATTTTTTCTCTCGGGGCGACCTTACAGATTTTATAATGAAACTCACTAATGTGATTAAGGGGTTGGGTGAGGGGAAATG
>QMTG01000141.1 GCA_003649915.1 Thermoplasmata archaeon | reverse complement strand
CTGACGCCATAGTTTCCATTGCCTTATCAACGCCTTTCTAATCGCACGGTCTACGCCGTGCGTCGCCAGCAATCGTTCAACATCACCATCAACACCGCCCCATTGAAGCCGTTCATACCATCTGGACGGTCGGCTATTCATAACAGCAGCGTAGGGGCTATCAATGAATATACCCTCAAACCCTGTAGGCTCGCCGATAGGTGAGAGTAATTCTCGCTTTTCTGCCTTCAATTCCATTTCACCTGCCTTATATCTTTGGGGCAAAGGAAAATGATAAATCATTCGATCTTCAACCGCTCGTCGTAATATATTGAGCATATGCTCATCGAGTTGAGGAAAACCCCACTCTTTCAGCACAAGATACGGTGCTGAAACGAATTGGTCGGCGTCTTCCCATTTGTAGTACACAAGGGTATCTGGATTGATCCCCTCGATAATTTCGTAAGAGACGCCTCCCTGCTGATAATATTCAATCAACAAAGAAAGGCTCTGCCTATCTGCTACAAGCCAGCCCCACTTACCCCTATCAAGGACGAATGAAGCACGGCTATTGTTAAAATTATTTGTCCTCACGAACCACATCGCCTTTACTCCTTTCACGCCAGCCCGCCCGCCCTGCCACTGCGATCTTGAATTACTCATTTACAGGATACAACCCGTAGTAATGTGTCTCTATAGGTTCGTCTTTGCCCTCCTCGTACAAACACGCATACAGTACGATAGGCGGATTGCCCCGCCTCTCTCCCTCTACAATGAATATCGTCTCCAATCCTCTGGACACATCCGTATACTCTTTCGCTGATAATTCGATTACATCCCATTGTGTACATTCGGTATCACTGTCGCCAACTGTGTAATGAGATTTTGCCAATGCCTGTTCCACCTCTTTCCATGCACTTTCGACAGTGCCCGCTCGTAATGGATAATGCGTCCCATCGTCTTCTACTTGGTAATAGTACTTCATCGCTCTATCTCCTAATACACACCCACCCGCCCTACCACTGTGATTATCCGCACAAACTAACTTGCCATAATCCCTGCAGATTGCTTTACTGGAAACAGCCGATATTCTCTGACGGCAGCAATTTCATCATATCGCCATAAGTACACCCGATAACTGCCATCGAAGGGATCATGCTTGACACCATACTCTTTACCATTCCAATGCCGTAATTGCTCCTCAACCTTGCTCCATGCCTCAAATGCGTCTTCTGCTGCGACTGGTATCTTGTCTGTCAAGGTCCACGGTGCTGCCACTTGGTAATAGTACTTCATTGTTACTCTCCTCAAATAATCATCCCCGAAGCAGTGGAGATGACAGGCACAGGACGTACCGACTTGACACTACTTCGGGGATCTCGTCCATCTGATTTCTGCCTCACCCGCTTTGTCCTGTACCTAATCATCTCAATCTATATTATCGATAATTTTGAAAGATTTGTCAAGTCAAAAATGACTTTTTGTAAAAATTTTTTTAGAAATTGTAAGTTTTGGTGGATAAAAGGGTTATGTAAATAGATGCTGATTTAGTCGCATTTTTGACGTTTTGTTCGGAAATTGACGTTTTATTCAAAAACTGAACGAGCATTCTGTTTCTGAACATTTGTTCGGTTTCTGAATGCTCATTCGAAAACTGAATGTTCATTCTATTTCTGAATTCCTATTCCAGTAATTAGAACCGTCGTTCTATTTGTATTCCAGTTGTGCAACAATCGAGCAAGTATGATGCTTATCATACATGCCGATAAGCCGTTTATCTTGTTTTGTGCTTGTGAAACAATTTGTTTTGTATGATGGTTATCATACACGGTGATTATGAAGTTGGCTCGCTGGCGAGGAGTGAAGCGGGTTGGCAATCGACAATTGACATTGCTGGATTAGTCGGATACGATGTTGTTGGACGTGCGGAGTATTGGAACAGGCAGACGCAGAGTAGAAGGCGTCGTAAGTCCTGTGTCGGTTCGATACCGACCACGTCCATTGAGCAGACTTGCTTGTCGGTTGGCGGATCGGCGATTAGCCGTTCGAGTTAGTCGCTAATCGCTCAATTTACTCGAAAATCGTTCGTTCGCTTACAAGAAAAGAAAAAGAGAAGAGAAAAGAAAGAAGAAAAGAAAAAGGCTATTAAAAGAAAAGAAGAAAGAAAAGAGAAAGGGAAAAAGAAAAGAAACTTAGTTGAGTTTCTTCTTTTCGAAGAAACTCTGAAGAAAAGAAGAAACTCAAAAGAAAAGAAGAAAAGAAGACAAAGTCGGCTTCCTTCTGAAGACCTTGATTTGTTTGCTATGACACTGAAGTCGGCTCTCGCTATTTTGGAATACCAGTAAGCCGTAAGGCAAATGAGCAAACACAAGGAGCAACGCAATGGATAACGAAACCGTCATCTACCACATCAGTGAAGCCGATCTCGACCGTCTAATCAACCAACTGGAGAATATCCGAGCCAATCTGATACTGCCCCGCAAACTGAATCAGTCAATCGCATCGGCAATCAGTGCAGTCAACGATTGTCTACAGAGATTGTCAAGCATCCGCTCAAATCAGCCACGAGAAACCGTCTAAAATCGTCTCTAACACAATTTCTCGACTAAAGACGACTAATTAGACCCATTGACAGAGAAAACGGCTCACAAGCCAATCTGGAGCGTTTTTCGACCTGCTCGAGCAAGCCACCAATTACCACTCTCGGCAACCAACCCCAAAACCCGACCTCGACCAGCCTCTAAAATCCCCGAGAAGCCGTCTAAAATCGTTTCTAAGCCACTTTCTCGACCAAACCCGACCATTTACCCTTATTTGCAAAGAAATTGCCTCAGAAGCCATTCTCGAGCGTTTTTTGCGTAAACCCTGATTATTCCATCTACTTACAACACGGAAAATCAAGAGAGAAAACACTCTGAAAACATGCTCAATCACTGCAACTCTCGGCAAATCAATCACTTACGGATACCTTGGGCAACTCGCCGAAAGGCTGGCTCGGATGCCCCCTACTTCGACGCCCGCCCGCACACACAAAATATAGAGCGTGCCAGCCCACCCCCTACTTCAACGCCAACCAACCTCTAATCCACCCACTCACTTTATAAACACATTTAGTAGCCACAAATCATACGTTCACAGCAACTTACAAAAACTTTCAACATTTTCTTTGACAAACACTTGACAAAGTTAGATCTTGGGTGTATAATAAATATGCGGGGGAAGAGAACGAAAGAGAGATGGACGAAACGAGATACATACTTGAAGAGTCTGCTAAAGACTTTCTCGTTGGTAAGTTATTACAATTACGGCAGTTATTGACAGATACCAATGCTGTTGAGATAGTTGCTGAATGTATTGAGCAAATAGAACACTGCGAGCCAGTTAGATTGACAACCGAAGAGGAGTTAGCGAGGGGTTTTCGGGATGCGTTTGTCCCTGGGTCGATGACCACTAACTAAACGCTCGAAACGGCGACTCCCGTGGCAGAATAGCCCGCTGCT
>QMTG01000140.1 GCA_003649915.1 Thermoplasmata archaeon | reverse complement strand
TGAAAAACATAACATTTATTGTTATTTTTACCCACCCACTTTCCGCATCTATCACCCTCCCCATCACCCTTGACACACCCATGGGCAGGAGTATTAGCGTGAATAGAGACCAAACTACAGGCATGATGGATACACTTTTTCCAGCAAGCACGTATACCATAAGCGGCGCCATTGCAAGCGATGCAAGGTAAAGGAAAACCTCCCCGCTCATTGCCAGTTCTGTATCCGCTTTCAATATTTTGGAGAACGGTATGAGGGCAACTGCAGGGGGCATGGAGACCATTATTACGAACCCTGTCCAGTAGGCATTATCATTCATCAAGATGGCGGGAGCCAAGGTTATTGCGGGAAGGAACGCATAGTTCAAAAGCAAAACGATGGCCATTGATTGGATTTGCATATGGCTACCGATACGAATGCCCGACATGGCAAGAGTCATGGCAACACCGAGGCTGAGCATGGCTAGTGTATCGTGATATGGTGGAACATAGCCTAGAAATATGGCAAGCGCTACTGCAAGGAATAGCCAGAAGGCAAAGCATTCCAGCACTTTCATGCAAATCCCGATGCGCTCGGCAAGCACTCTATTCAGCCACTATTTCGAACCTTCCGCCCTCGTATATAAGGGGGAAATACCTTCTGCTGTGCTTGCACCTGCGCATTTTCAGTATGCCAAGGTATAACTTTACCGTGTTCTCTATCCTGCACATGTCTATGTGTATCACACCATCGGCAAGGAAATCCTCACCATGCTGCGCGAGTATTGGGACACCGTGGGGTTGCTCGTGTATTAGGAATGTTGTTATGTGCAGATCCCTGAACCATTCAAAGAGGTGAAACAAATCAATCCTCGGGTCCTTGAACTTGGACATTATTTCAAGCACTGGCAAAGAGTCCACAACCAGTATTTTTGAGTCCATGCTCACCTTAAGGTTTTTAACGTACATTTTAAATATCTCAAGCCATGTTTGGTTACCCAGTTGCACCATCTTCTTCCTTATAAAGCCCAAGTCAAGAACGCTTATCCTTTTCCCAGTCTCGCGGTCAATCTTCATGCCCATGCTTTCCATGTTCGCCAGCAAACTTTCCCTGCTCTGCTCCAACGATGCATGAATTCCAGATATTCCGTTGTGCTTTGCATTGTAATACAGTATGCTGTACGCGAGGGAGGATTTCATTGTGCCCGGCTCTCCAACTATGAGCACAACATGTCCCTCGGGAATTCCTCCACCCAGATGCTCATCAAGCCCCTTAACATACGTTCTGATCACACCCATACGTAAAGCCTCCCGCCTAAATCTCCCTGTCTATTATCACCCTCGTGACCTGAAATCTTCCATGCTCAAACATGAGGGTGAAGTAGTTCATGCTGTGGTACGTTTTCCTCATTTTAACGCATCTTATTCTCCGCTGCACGGTAATCTCGTCCACTTTGTCCATGGTTAAATGTATTATCCCGTCAGCCAGAAAGTCCTCCCCATGCTTTCCATAAGCCTCAGAGCCGTGCGCCAGTTCGGACACAAGAAAAGTTGTGATTTCAAGGTCTCGCATCCATTCAAATAGGTGAAACAGGTCAACCCTTGGGTTTTCAAACGATGCAAGTGTTTCGAGAACTGGGAGAGAGTCGAGCACTAGCAACTCGTAGTCCATAGTGTCCTTGAGATTCTGAGCGTACATCTTGAAAATCTGGAGCCAGCCCTCCCTTGCCAGATCCTCCATGCTCTTCCTTATAAGGGCAAGGTCCACTATGCTTATTTTATCGCCAACCTCCTCCGGGCTCATCCCCATGTTTTTCATGTGCTCTATGAGGCTCTCCCTGCTCTGCTCCAGCGTGATATACACACCCTTCTTACCCAGTTTTTTCGCGTTATTGTGCAAAATATAATAACACAGAGAGGATTTCATCGTTCCAGGCTCGCCTGTGACGAGCACAATATGGTTTTTCGGTATACCTCCAGACAACTTTTCATCAAATCCCTCAATAAATGTTCTTATCTTCTCCATGCAATTCCCCTCGTAAAAAAATCCCGTCCTTGCTATATAACCTTTTCCATCCTTAAACCATAGCACATCATTACTGGTTTAAACCAAGCAGCATGTGCCCACACGCATGAAAAGATTTAAACCTCAAACATCACCTTACGCCCTCATGGCTGAAAAACAAATACCCATTGCCCGACCAGTTATTGGGGATGAAGAGATAAACGCAGTGGCTGATGTGCTAAATTCGGGCATGCTAGCACAGGGAGAGGTTGTTTATAAGTTTGAAGAGGAGTTTGCTCACTATGTTGGCGTGAAACACGCAATAGCCACGAGTTCAGGAACCACCGCCCTTCACACCCTTCTCTGGGCTATTGGAAATGTACGCGATGTTCTTGTTCCGTCCCTGACGTTCATAGCCACCGCAACCCCTGCAATTTTTGTTGGTGCGAGGGTGCAATTTGTGGACATAGACAGGCGCACTTACAACATGGCTCCTGAGTTCTTAGCCCATGCTATTAGCAAATGCGACGGGGGGGCGGTTGTTATACCTGTGCATCTTTACGGTCAGCCTGCAGACATGGATGAAATCATGGATCTTTGTGAGGAAGCGGGGATGGTGGTTGTTGAGGACGCATGTCAAGCACACGGTGCACTTTATGATGGGAAAAAAGTGGGTGGTATAGGATATGCGGGGGTGTTCAGTTTTTATCCCACAAAAAACATGACAACTATAGAGGGTGGGATGATAACGACAAACGATGATGATTTGGCGGAGATGTGCAGGATGATAAGGGATCATGGGCAAAGGGAGCATTACAGGCATGAGATTCTGGGGCACAATTTCAGGATGACGAATGTGAGTGCTGCACTCGGTCTTGTTCAGTTGAAAAAGTTGGAAAAAATGAACGATGCAAGAATAAGGAATGCAAAAATACTTGATGAGCACCTTAAAAACACCGGTGTATTGCCCCCGTATGTTGCGGAAAAAAGAAAGCACGTGTATCACCTGTACTCGGCTCTGTGCCCTGATAGAAAGGCAAGGGATTCGCTGCTTCAATACCTGAACGAAAGAGGTGTTGGGGCTAGAGTGGGATATCCCATGCCGATTTACAGGCAGAAGGTTTTTCATGATATTGCCGGCAATTTCGTGCACGAAAACGCTGAGTACGTTGTGGAAAGGCATATATTACTTCCTGTGCACCCCCTTGTTAGCGTGGATGATGCACATTACATAGGCGAGTGCGTGGAAAACTGGTGGGAAAAATGGACTGATGGCCAGCGGGCTAAAAGTCAATGAGCTGAGGTCTATGGTCTGTAAGCTTAAGGCTAACGGGGCTGAAGGATAACAATTATAGTGCAAAATTCATTGCAATGTATACAATTTTACGCAGAATTTTTATGCGCATTTCAATCTCAAATTGCTCTAAACGCCTTCCAATTATCCCTCAAGGTCTTTCAAAGCATCCTCAAACTCCGCCCTTATCGCCTTCGCTGCCCTTTTAATGGCGTTTATTGGTC
>QMTG01000139.1 GCA_003649915.1 Thermoplasmata archaeon | reverse complement strand
TGGGCAAACAACACAGAAGATATGGGTAAATGAGACAATACCAGCAGATTGTACAATCACTGCAGATAACGCGTCAGATATACCTTACTTTAACAGGAGTTATCAGGTCGGCAACATCATGGTATACGAGTTTGTGAATGTTCCACCTGGCAACTATTCCTTCTGGATAAACATGACTTACAGCGGGCCAAACGATGGTAGAGTGATAGTAAACAACGCGAGCATTAACTGGTCGTACCAGACAACATATGCCACAAACGCCAGTGCAAAGGTATATGTAATACCAGAATTCAGCAGTGCGTACATCCCAACCCTTTCAACCATTATAATTGCTATAGCAGCAATACTGCTTAGGAGAAGAAGAAAGTCATAGTTTGCGATGAAGCCTACATAAAACAACGAAAAACCTGTATATGGCAGTAATTATCCCAAATACTGCAAAGTATACCATCACAATTTCCAGAACCTTTAAGTCAAAAATTACGGGCTCTGTGTAAAAATATTGGAGAATAACACCAACAATTAGTGCAATAAGGCGGTCAGCCCTAGTTGCAACCCCGCCATAAATTCTTCCAACACCAACAGCCTGTGCCTGCGTTCCCATATAACTGGCCAATAAAACACCGCCAAGGGCGAAAATTGCTATCTGAAGCGAGCAGTACTGGCTGAAGCCAACACCAAGTATGAGGGCGAGGTCTGCAAACCTATCAAGGCTGTGGTCTAGAAAATCCCCGATTACCGATGTTTTCCCTGAGATTCTCGCCACCACTCCATCAAGTGCATCGAGAAAAGAGCCTATAATAAGTAAAATAAAGGCGTAAATCAGTGCTGTAGCGCCCAAGTATATGAAATAGGAAGCGGCAAGCATGAGGGTAAACGAAAGACAAGTGATAACATTAGGGTTCAGATAATCCAGCTTTTTGGCAATGGGCGCCATGATATCATCCTCAGCATTTTTCAGTCTATCTAGTACCATGATAGAATCACCTCGCTCCAGTCCGCTCTCAGCCCCCGAAATTCATCACCCTTTCCCTCGGCTATAGCAACTACAGCCCTCGCTACCTCTGCTGGTGGCATTTTTGTTGTGTCAATCTCGTACACCTTGTTCCCATGAATCTCATACGCTTCCACCGCTATATAATCGATCGCTTCAGCCTCCATATTTGCCCGTATTTTATCCTCGGGATACCCTCTTTCTGCAAGTCTTGTTCTAAGACCTTCAGGATTGCACCTGAGCACAATAACACAGTCCGCATTTCTCAGCAAATGTGATAAATGCCCGACAACGAACACCTTATCGCATGATTGGCATAGGTTCTTGAGCAACTCAGGGAATTTTTCATTCAATTTATCCACATCTACCACTTTATCCATTCCCTCGGAATAAAGCGCCCCGCACCCTCGCGCAAGGTATTCAATATCGTACACCTCATGGCCAAGGCTTTTGAGTATAGAAGCAACCGTGCTCTTACCAACGCCTGGCGTGCCTGTTATGGCAATTATTTTCATGAACCTCATTCCAGTTTTTTAACAACCTCATTTGCCACGTCAAGGGTTCCAGCGTTTCCACCCATGTCATAGGTGCGTACCCTTCCCTCCTCAATAACCTTTGCTATTGCTCTCTCCAGATTCATTGCCATATCTCTCTCCCCGAGCCAGTCTAGCATCATCTTAACGCACAAAAGCATGGCTGTTGGATTGACTTTGTACATCCCAGCATACTTAGGCGCGGAACCATGGGTTGGCTCAAAGAGGGCATAATTATCCCCTATATTGGCTGAAGGGGAAAAGCCCAGCCCACCAACGAGTTGTGCTGCTTCATCAGAGAGTATATCGCCAAACATGTTTGATGTAACAATTATATCATAGTCCTGGGGGTTCTTGATCAGACGCATAGCCATGGCGTCAATGTTTACCTCATCATATTCTATGTCTGGATATTCCTGAGATATTTTTCTTGCCTCCCTTATCATCATACCGCTTGTTTCTCTTATAACATTTGGCTTCTCGGCAACGGTTACGTGTTTTCTCCCGTACTTCCTCGCATACTCAAACGCCATACGCACTATTCGCTGGCATCCTCTTCTAGTGAATATTCTCATGGAAATTGCCATATCTTCGTTGCTCACATCTCCGAACCTGCGCATTTTCTCGCTGTGCTCATCAATAGCTGCGCGAAGGCTCTCAGGGACAGGATGAAATTCCACACCAGAGTAAAGTCCCTCCGTGTTTTCCCTGAAAATAACAAGGTCTATGTCGTCGCGATAGTTGAGCGGGTTGCCCTTATACGATTTGCATGGTCTTATGTTTGCATACAGGTCAAATTCTTGCCTGATTCTAACGATAGGACTGTAATACTTGTAGCCCTTGCCCCTGAGTTCTGGTGCAAGTTCGGCCTCAGCCTCATCCTTGGGCTTTGAAGTTATAGCACCAAACAAACAGCAATCTGTGCTTTTCAGCAACTCAATAGTGCGGTCGGGAAGCGGATTCCCCTCCTTCTTCCAGAACTCCCAGCCCACATCTCCCTCTATGTACTCTGCATCTAGGCTCAACGCATCCAGTACGACCATTGCCGCATCCATTACATCCCTTCCTATGCCGTCCCCGGGAAGCAGTGCGATTTTGTACTTAGCCATTTCCAACACACTCCGATTTAAAAAACACTATAACATATAAAAAGGTTAGTGGTGCATAAATCACAGCCTAACACCACGCTGTCCCTGATACCTTCCAGACCTCTTGGCATAGTCCTCCTTCGCCCCACTACACATTCTCTCAAATACTATTTGCACAAATCTATCGCCCCTTGATACTAGCACGACGCTGTTGGAGGCGTTAAATGCTGAAAGGGTAAGTGTGCCATCAAATCCAGCATCAACCTTTCCAAAGGAGCATATTATTCCCTTTCTCGCCCAAGAACTTCTCAGCCAGAGCTGAGCACATAGCGATACTGGTAACTTAACTCTCTCCATTGTGGATATTGCAAACCACTGGTGCGGCTTGACCTCACCTTTTTCAACAATCGTGCCATCAACAAAAATCTCGCCAACTGTGAGGTCATACCCGTTTGGTGTAAGATTTTCCGCACAATAAGGCTCTATTACCAATCTTCCACTTTTTATCTCTTCTTCTATATCTCCATCCGAAAGCACGCACATGATGGATGAGCATAAATACAATGAATATATTTATTTCGGCGGGCTCGTAGGGTAGTGGACTATCCTGTCGGCCTTCGGAGCCGACGACCGGGGTTCGAATCCCCGCGAGCCCATAATTTATTTTTGCAAATGAAGCGTATGGGAAAGTTATTTATATAATTATAATCAATATGGATAATGGTATGAGGATTGGGGTTTTGAGGGTGGCAGTAATTGTGATGTTCGTCGTTATTGTTGGGAATTTTTGTAGTGGTGAGATTGCGAAATATATAATTGATGTGGGTTTTGATGGGCACTATACTACATACTCTGTGGAGAAGATTGGTCCGAACATAGTGCATTTGCGTGC
>QMTG01000138.1 GCA_003649915.1 Thermoplasmata archaeon | reverse complement strand
GGCAGATATTATGGACATGGTGATGCGCGGGATGAGAAATTCGACCACCATTACCGTTATCCTGTGCTTCGCGGTTCTGATTCTCCTATTCCGCTCGCCGATCCTGGGGGCCGCCGCCATCACACCCTTGCTCATAGTGCTGACGTGGGAGTTCGGGACAATGTGGGCGCTCGGGTGGTCGCTGGACGTGCTCTCAATGGGGATTTCGGCGCTGATAATCGGTCTGGGGATCGACTACGCTGTCCACCTCATCCACCGGTTCAGGGAGGAGCAAAGAAAGGATCCGGAGCAGATGTTGCGGCAAACGCTCAGCAGTGTCGGAGTGCCGATCACTGTTGGGGCCGCTACGACCATTGGGGTTTTCGCGGTGCTCTCACTCTCGCGGATGCCAGCGATGGCGCGCTTCGGGCAGCTCACGGCCTTAGTGATTGGTTACTCCTACGTGGCTGTTCTGCTGGCCCTGCCCGCGATGCTCGTGCTGGTGGGGCGAAAAATCAAACGCAAATGAGTGAAATTATACAAAATTTGAATAACCGCTGTCAATTGAGCGTTAATTCTTCATAAACACCTTCAATTTTTTTAGCGATAATGCGCGGTCTGTATTTCATAGCTTCTTTCCTTGCGTTTTTAGCCAACTTTTTAGAGAGGCTTGAATCGTTCAAAACTTTCAGTATGGCGTTGGCCAACTCCTTGCTGTTACCCGGCTCGACCAAAAGACCTGTATAGTTAGGGGTAATGACCTCGTTTATTCCACCAACATCTGTGGCCACAACGGGCACTCCAGAAGCCATGGCTTCCAACAAAACGATGCCGAAAGACTCTCCATATATCGAGGGAAGAACAAACACATTGGACATTTTATACAACAACAGGAGCTGTTGTAGACGAACCAAACCTAACAATTTGACATTTTTTTCTAAACCTAGCGCCTTAACTAGTAGTTTAGCAAACTCCTTTGTGTGCCCCTCCCCAACAACGAGTAATCGGGCGTCTGGAATTTTTTTGACAACACGTTTCATGGCAAGTATAAGCACATGCAACCCCTTTCTATGGGAGAGCCTGCCCACGTAGAGTATTGTTGGACTCTTGTTTTCATTTGAAATTTTATTATTGAGACCATCATTGAAAAACGTGTCATCCACCGGATTTGGTATTACCAAAACTTTTCTTTCATCGGCAAAATGTTTGATGAAATCAGCTGCCGCATTACTGACTGCTATTATTTTGTCCGCCTTGTTTATGTATCTTCTATAGGGAAAAAGGAGACTATAACCAATAAGCGCCCAAACACAACTACTATGCCCGAATGGTATTGAGTGATTCGTCAAAACGGTGGGCGTACCTAACCTCTTCGCTAACGATATCGAGAAAAGAGAAGTCGGCACGAACGCGTGATGCCCGTGAACAACGTCGAACTTTCCCTTCTTTAAAATCTTTCCGAGTTTCCTCAGGTTTGGTGGGGTTAAAACGCTGTCCGGAAGAAACTGAACATTCGTCTCCTTTACATTCAATGAAATTTCATGCATCGCTCCCTCATGACCATTTTTTGATATTATCGTGACTTCGTGTCCTAGTTTCTGCAGCTCCTTTGCAAGACACACCATGTGAGAAGTCACTCCACCTATTCTGGGATACCAATCGCTGCATAGTGCAATCTTCATAATACCACCAAATATCCGATTGTTGACGTGTAAACCAATGAAACACAAACATCGGTTGCTCTAACTAGAGAAGTATACTTCTTCAAACCAAAAAAGATCAATGGGGCAACACTATTTACCAAGATGCCAAACAGTGGGTTGACGCATAGCGTGATTATACTCAATACGGCCCAGTGTATGACGAGCAGTTTATTTAGAATCTTTACTGAGTTATGTCTCCCAAGCCAGCAAGCGGTGGTTTTAGTTTTGGATAGCATATCTTCATTGAAATCATCGAGATGATTTCTTAAATTGAGGGCAACAGAGTGAATGAACAAAGAAAAGGCGAGCGCGACCACATATTGATTTAAATTTCCCGCTACTGAAGCGCCATAAAGAAAGAGTAATGAGCCAAAGAATAATCCATGCGATACCAAGTCAGCTACAGGAACGCTTTTCAATCTCAAGGGAGGCGTGGAGTAACTTAGACTCAGCAGTAGCAATACCGCATAGATACAAAGGGATAGGAAATTCAGGCACAGGCATGCTATAAGCGTGCCAATCGAAGCTGTCAGAACAGAAACAAAGACGCTCTCCTTAAACCCAATCAAGCCAGAGGCAACGGGATTTTTGTTCATTTTGTGTTCCTTTATAATATCATTTTTAATGTCAAAACAGTTGTTGATGGAAAACGAAAATGCGAGGTACAAGGAAGATGTGATTACAAACAATAAAAAAACTCTGTAATCAAATTGTGTCGGTTCTTCCAATCCTATAATAAACCCTAAAAGACCTATGCCGAAATAAGCTCTCCAATCTCTAACTCTAAAATTTTGGCAATGCCACCTCATTTGTTGAAATAAACTGTTTGATCGTATCACAACCCCCCCACTAGTGGATCCTTACTTCCCACGTGCGCTTCCTTATTAATTTGTGCACCATCCTCTAACCACGAGGGGATTTTCGACGCCTTTTTGTAACAATAACAACCGTCACGCAAATTTAAACCGATTACATAAGGGTTCATCTTTCCCTCAGCCCCTTCATATCCGTTTCCAGACTGCGCAATCGCCTGGCCATTTCTTTCTTTACTGACTTAACCAACCCCTCTACCCGAGGCACAAAGTATTGATAAGCGAGCCTGCCCTTTTTTGTGATTATTATTTCTCTTTTAACAAGTCCTAACCCTGTAAGGTTTTTTAACTGCGCCCTTACGGACCTTTCGGATCTTTCGATTTTTGCAGTAATTTCAGATACGGACAGTTTCTTCTTGGTTTTTACCAAAGAGTTCAAAATCATCCTACCCGTAGCACTTATGCCCAAAATGTTCGAAATTTCGGCAATCAAGTTGTTAATCTTTTTCGTCATTTTCATCCCCTCTATGGCTTCTCATAACGACCTTATAAATACATACGTATGCAAAATAAACTGCATCCCAAAGAAACCGAAGAGGAGACGACAAACTCCAGTTAGGGCACGCGATTTTTTAGTTGGGAGATCACACTTTCTTGCGGCAATCACGGCCACGATTAGAGGATGTCCGAAGTCCTGCTGCTCTCGCGAATGCCAGCGATGGCACGCTTCGATTAGCTCAACACCACGCTACTATTCCTCGATGGTTTTGTTTTATTGTTGCAAATGTATTATATAACTATTTGCAATCAAATTGCTAACGTGGAAAAGCAAAATCCTTGGTGGGCTGACAGGAGACGCATGAAACCTTCTTTTCATATCGGACAAGAGCAACGGTCTCAAAGAGATTTGGTTTTATTAGAGTCTAGTAGTAATCGCCGGCGATTCAGAGTTCCCTTCCTACCTTTTCCCAACCTGCCCCAAGCGAAACTTGTGTGCAGCCAAGGGCTAAATAAAGG
>QMTG01000137.1 GCA_003649915.1 Thermoplasmata archaeon | reverse complement strand
TTTTAATCCTAGTTATTATAGCAGTTGCGCTCGGAACGTAGGCATGAGATTTTTCATCAATGAAAAATTTTTGCATATCAAGCACGAGAAGTGCTGCCGACTTATTACTCAACCGCCAGTTACGTTTTTTTCTAAATATTCTAACATCGTCTAAGAAATTTTGTGCTACGCTATCAATAATACCATCATCGTAATATTTTTCCTTATAATGATCGCTTATCTTTTTTACGGAATAGGACATAAGGGCTTATTACCCTATAGTTTATTTATTTTTTCCTGTATGATGTTATTGATATAATGTAAGAGAAAAAGCATCACAACATTTATAAGCACAATTCTCCACTGCGATTTCCGTGAGCAGGAAAGGATTGCACATGCTGCTTGCGATTGGCATTATATGCCTTTTAGTAGCCCCCTATCCCAGTTTGAGCGCCGAAAACAATGGGCACTATCAATGGGTGATAATGGTTTATATGATTGCAGACAACAGTTTGGGCGAGGGACAGGACAGTCCCATGAAAGTAGACCTTTCCGAGATGAAGACCATAGGCTCTGACGCGAATACTCAGGTAATAGTCCTTGCTGATGGTGCGGGTAATGGTGATACTAAGCTCTATAGGGTTGTTAATGGTGGGCTGGAAGAGTTAAGTGCTCCATGGCTGAGCGAAGAAATGAACCTATGCACGAGCAGCACACTGCAGAAATTCGTAACGTGGTGCATGCTAAATTTCAACTCCACACACTACTTCCTTGATATATGGAACCACGGCGAGGGGTGGATGTCTGCGGGCTTGGACAGAGAGGGAGGAATAGGATATGACCGCCTAACTCTATCAGAGATTTCCTCAGCCCTTTCATCGGCGTACGAGAATACAGGGAGAAAAATAGACATAATAGGTTTTGATTCCTGTAATATGGCAATGGTTGAGGTTTTTTACAGCATTGCTCCGTATGCGGTTGTTGCCATAGCATCTGAGAAAGAGGAGGATGGCAGTGGATGGCCGTACGACATGATTCTGTATAACCTTAGGAGCGAGCCAACAATGGACGCTAGAAAGCTTGGAAGGGTGGTGATTGACGAGTATCTGGCGTACTGCAAAAACTATAGCGACCGATCAGCAACTCTTTCAATGATAGACTTGGGCAATATTCCAAAACTAAAGGATGCAATTGACAACATGGCGGAATGGTTGATTGCTATTGATGAATTTTACAATGAAAATATAAGCAGTGCTTTGAAAAACGCAGAAAGGTATGATAAGGAGCCATATCCTGTTGACCTCCTAGACCTTTGCAAAAAAATGTACGACATAGACCCATTTCTGAGCATACTTGCACAAAATGTGTCAAACGCCATAAAGAACGCAGTAATATACGAGAAACATTACGATAATCCAAAGGATAGCGTGAGGGTGTGTAATGCATCGGGAATCACAGTATACGTGCCAAAGTACGGGTATGATCGCTCCTATGAGGACACAATGTTTGCGCAATCAACACTATGGGACGAATTCCTCAGAGATATTGAGATCGCAAATGAAGGCGAGAGAAAAGATATATCGGTGTCTGCAGTAAATACAGATGTGGACGGTGATTGTGTCTATGATAAAACTGTGCTCAGGGTTTGGAGCGAGAGCAGTGAGCAAGTGCATGTTCATTGCGTGCTTATTGGCAAAAACAATTACAGCAGTTTTGACATACCAACAAATAACCTCACATTAAAAATAGGAGAGTACAAAGAGGGCTTTTTTTATTTGATTAACGATAGGAACAAGGTTGTTGCTTTCAAATCGGTAAATCTATCCATACCCATGAATTACTCCTATAAAATGCTGGACAAAGACTTTGATGGGATATCTGACAGCATGCTAGTATCCATATCCCCAGTGCCCGGGTGCACGCCAAACATTCTCCTACTTTCCGATAATTATAACATAACCCAATATTCGGGCAGTTGGAGTGCTGAACTGCCTATAGAGAATGCAAAGAGGGTAGTTATAGGTATAGTATCTAATGAGGGCATAGTGCTCAACCAGTCGGTAATTTCGCTGGACAATATTCCAAGAGCAATATGCATATCAGAGCCCTACCTTTACTGGAAG
Organism: Thermoplasmata archaeon; assembly: GCA_003649915.1. Lineage (GTDB taxonomy): Archaea > Thermoplasmatota > Thermoplasmata > B31-G17 > B31-G17 > B31-G17. The sequence goes on along the minus strand of QMTG01000137.1, from coordinate 1,493 downwards.
AACGGCACACTTGAACTTTACATGAGGGTTTTTTCCACGGAAGATTACAACATAACGGTGTACTATGACGGGGCGAAAGTTCTATCTAAGTATTTCGAACGCGATACTAGAGAGGTCTGTGTGAGCCTTCCGCAAACGAAGCAAGGCATGCTCAAGGTGGTTGTGAGTGCAAAATCTTACAATATCACAACATATCGCTATCTCGATTATTCAATAATCAGATCAAGGGTGGTTTACGGGTATGTTATGGGTGCGCCCTCAGACTTTAGGGGGATGATTACGATAAGCGCTAATGATAAAACAGTGCTTGAGGAAAAGATCGGGAGGTATTTCTGGGTGGAAATTCCCGAGGGTTTACCGCGGGAGGGGCTTACAGTACTTTTCAACCAAGAGGTTGTTGCGGAAAACGCCAGCACACCAGTATACCTGGTGCTCCATTATCATGGCGAGGGAAAAAACTATATTGGGCATTTTTACTTGCTTGCCATCGCAATAATGCTCACCATGGGAATAATTTTTAAACTTCTAAAAATACTACCCCGCTCATGAGGGTTGCATGCGTTGGTGGTGGGGCAAGAGAGCATGTAATTGCTGAGACGTTGTACAAGTCTGGTGCGGAGATTTACGCCGTTATGAAGAACAGAAACCCAGGTATAATGAACCTAGCAAGCGATTATACGATTTTGAAAGAAACTGATGTGGACAAGGTTGTTTCATGGTGCCGTGATAAGAGGGTGGAACTCGCAGTTATTGGGCCTGAAGCTCCCCTTGCTGCAGGCATTGTTGATGCTCTTGAAAAAGAGGGAATACCAGCCGTAGGGCCAACAAAGAGCGCTGCGGAGATTGAAACATCAAAGGCTTTTATGAGATTGCTCATGGAAAAGTATGGAATCGATGGAAACCTTGAGTACCGAGTTTTCACAGATATTGGAGAGATAAGGAGTTTTTTAAAGGATTATGACAAAGAATACGCTGTAAAGCCTGCTGGGCTTACCGGTGGCAAGGGCGTTAAGGTTTTCGGGGAACACCTCAGGAACAACGCAGAGGCTCTCAGATACTGCGAGGAAATAATTGAGAAGGGAATAGGCGGGGGCGTTGTTGTCATAGAGGAAAAGGCTGTTGGGGAAGAGTACACACTTCAGGCGTTTGTTGACGGGAAGAGGGTAATCCCAATGCCTCTTGTTCAAGACCACAAAAGGGCATATGAGGGAGATGCTGGACCAAACACTGGAGGAATGGGCTCATACTCGCAGGAGGACGGTCTTTTACCCTTTATATCTATCGATGATTATAAAAAATCTGTGAAAATTGTTGAAAGAATAGTTGGAGCACTGAGGGACGAGGGAAGGACGTATAAAGGCATAATATACGGGCAGTTCATGCTCACAGCAGATGGGCCAAAAATAATAGAGGTGAATTGCAGGTTTGGAGACCCTGAGGCAATGAACGTGCTTCCACTGCTCCGCAACAATTTTCTAAAAGTATGTGAGGAA
>QMTG01000136.1 GCA_003649915.1 Thermoplasmata archaeon | reverse complement strand
TATAACTCTCCCCATTTTTATCTCTATCTTCTTATCCTGGCAACCTCGGTGTGAGAGAGTATGAAAAGTTGTAAGATGCACGAGTTTTTCATATTGTTGAGAAAAGCGCCACATTTATAATGCCTGTAAGCATATAGGTTTGAGAATAGTACGTGGCGGGGGTTTAGAATAAAATGCCCGACAGAATTACCACTGCACGATGGAAAAAAACGGCTGCACTAATAATTGCCATCCTCATGCTTCTCACAATCCTGATAGGTATAAGAAGGATTGCAAACCTGCAGTCGCCCAGTGCTTTTGGAAAAATAGTAGAAATAAAGGTACCACCAGGGGAGGCTGCAGCAGTACTAACCAACGGAAGTGTAATAAGGGCTATTCCACACCTTCCGTTGCCGAAAATTGCAGAAAAAGCACTGAATAAGTCCCCTCCATGGCTGAGAAAAAATTTAAGCGAGAAATTTGATGACCTTCTTTGTACAAATCTAAGAGCAGCAATGCCAACGCCATCACTAGTTGATATGGACGGGGATGGGGATGCAGACCTGATCTTGGGCTGTGAGGACGGAACGATTAGGTTTTATGAGAACGTAGGGGGACCACTTAACGCGGTATTTTGCCCGATAAACATAACACTCAGGGTCATAGACCATGCAATAGTGCAATTATGCGATGTTGATGGGGATGGAGATTATGATATAATTGCAGGGGATATGTGCACACTTCATTATTTTAAAAACGATAACGGCACATACAGCGAGGTCAAGGGATTTTTTGGAAGCATAGGCGGGAGGGGCCCATTAAGCCCATTCCTTGCTGACATGGACGGAGATGGAGATCTGGACATGACTCTATGCGTGTGGGAAAAAATAGGAAGGATTTACGACGCACGTGTACTGAAATATTACGAAAATGCTGGAAGTAATTCTTCCCCGAAATGGGAGGAAATTCCCAACTATTATTCAAAGATAAATGCGGAGGCGTTATTGAGAGGGTTCTATAGGGTATTTCTTGAAGACATGGATGGAGATGGTGATCTTGATGTAATAATTGGATGCTCTGACGGCTCTTTACTCCTATACATGAACGAGAACGGTGCTTGGAGGAAGGATACTAAAACTCTATCCGCCATAAAGATAAGTGGATACTGCGCTCCTTGTATTGCCGATATAAACTCGGATGGAAGACCTGATTTGGTTTTGGGCTCATCTGATGGGTTAGTTTATTACAGTAAAAACATTGGGACTGCTGAAGAGCCCCAGTATGTGCCTCTCTCCGCGGGAGAAGAATACAATGATGCTACCCGATTAAGCCCAATTGGAGACTTGTATGAGGATATGCGCACCAATATGATGGGCCCAATAGGTTTTAACACAACAAATGTGCTTAGAGAGTATACAGAGAAGTATGTGGCTACGTACGCCTCAATAATTGCAAACGCCAGCCCTAACATTGTGGATGAAATCGCGTTTGTTGTGGCGCACACATCATGCAACGTTTTACGTGCCATGTGCGACTGGAGCGGTGATGTAGAAGATTACACACCGAGTGTTCTTGTGGAGAATGCCCAAGCAATATACGAAATAGGGTCAAAACTAAAATATGTTAGAATTGTGGAACTCGATAACCGCACAACATTGGAGTATGTGAACGGAAAAAACGAAACAAAACTCCTCCCCTCCGATATATATTACTGGTACGTTGTACACCCGAGGGTGAGGTTTGAGGTGCCCTGCTACTACCATGGAGATTTTTGGAGAACCTACCTTTTATACGATGATAGGTACAATGAATCGTTATACGAGGTCGTTAAAGACTGCTCCAACGTGTACATTGCTGTTAAAAATATAACGCGGTGGTTGCAGCAATTCATGGATTTCGGCTACGAAAGCCACGATAGACAACCAATCGAAATATACGATATTCATTACGGCTCTTGCGGCGAGTACTCCATACTAACCTCGGCCATAGGGCGTGCCGCCCTAATACCCACAAGGCTGGCAAATGACTGGGGCGAAGACCATGTATGGAATGAGTTCTATGACGATGAGGGTGGTGACCCATGGCATCACTGGGACAATACCGGGCCTTATATTGATGACCCCGAGGTTTACGAAAGGGATTGGGGAAAAGATGTGTCCTGCGTCTGGTCAATACGCGGTGATGACTACGTATATCCCATAATAGGCAAGTACACAGACTACTCAAAAGTTATTGTGAGTGTTACTGACATCAATGGAAGGGCTGTTGATGGTGTCTGTGTTGTTGCCGAAAGTGAATACTTCATGATGAACAATCCAAAATATTACCCGCTTCCCATGCTTTCAATATGGAATTACACAAACTCCAACGGTAAGTGCGTCCTTTACCTCGGAAAAAACGATTACCTTATTCTGGCTATAAGCGAAATAGGAAATGCAAGGGCTGAACTTACTGTGGAAGAGGGAAAAAAGGTTGAACTTTCCCTGATGCTCACAGGAGAAAAACCCATGCTTTACAAGAAATGCAAGCCTGAGAAGATTTCTGGGGACATGAATGTATATTATCAACTAAAATCGGCAGTAGAAAAGCGTCCGTCAATTTTGTATTATCCAGACCCTAAGGTTGTGATAACGGGAAATACTGTTTATTATCCTGATAAAAATGCAAAGGTTAGGGTTTATTGTTTTGACATGGCAGAATACGAGAAATATCTGAGGGGTTTGGAGTGCTCAGCCTACTCATGCATTGAAGGAAATAATGGCACTATAAGAGCACCAGAAGGCTCAATAATAGTGATTGAAAACCCCTACGTAACCATGGAAATTGATGTATATATTGTCATCAGGTAGTGAATTTTGTAATGATGAGCGTAAGAAATGAAAAAGTGCGAACATGTAGCGCTCAGATACAATGGATGCTAAATCACATATCAACACTTCTCCATCCGTTACGTTTATATGGGGAATTCTCTATCGCCCCCCTGCCCCTAAGAAAGCGGGCATGAGTATGAGAAAGGAGGGAAAAAAGGAATGAGTGAGGAACTAAACCCGTTTAAAATCGCACAGAAACAACTTGACGAGGCTGCAGAATATTTGGGCTTGGATGAGGCAACGCACGAAATGCTGCGATGGCCACAGCGTGAGATACACATAACAATACCTGTAAAAATGGACGATGGTTCAACAAAGGTCTTCCACGGGTTCAGGGTGCAGTACAATACAGCCCGCGGTCCTGCAAAGGGCGGGATTCGCTGGCACCCGCAGGAGACAATAGATACCGTGCGCGCCCTTGCTGCTTGGATGACATGGAAGACAGCGGTAATGGATTTGCCATTGGGCGGAGGCAAGGGTGGCGTTATATGTGATCCTAAAAGCATGTCAGAAGGCGAAAAAGAGAGATTGGCACGGGGGTATATAAGGGCACTCGCACCCCTGCTCGGCGTGACAAAGGATGTGCCCGCTCCTGATGTGTACACCACTCCGCAGATCATGGCCTGGATGATGGATGAGTATGAGACGATAGTGCAGGAAAAACACCCAGGCATAATAACGGGCAAACCACTGTGTATTGGGGGGTCTCACGGCCGCATGGACGCAACTGCGAGGGGAGGAATATATGTAAC
>QMTG01000135.1 GCA_003649915.1 Thermoplasmata archaeon | reverse complement strand
CAATGCTTGTTGCCCCTGCAGCCACGGCAAACGAGATTGCCAAGAACGTACACGGGGTTTTTCTTATAGCATTCCTCGCATCCGCTGTTGCAGGTCTATCCGCCATCGCTTTATCGTACATTTTTCCCGCATCTCCGGGCGCTCTCTCAGCCCTACTGGTATCTGTGATGTACGTTATCGTTCTCATGGCTAGGGGTGTTGGGAGGGTGGGTGCATGAGTTATGACTTCATCCTAGCAGGCTGCGGAAATGTTGGAAGGGCAATTTTGCGCCATCTCGCACAAAAGTACAGTGTTCTTGTTGTTGACATAAGCGCGCATGGAAAAATTTTGGCTGAGAAATACGGTGCCGACTTTAAGAAAAAGAGTGCTCTGGAAATTGATGGCAGGGTTGCCGACATTGCAATAAACGCGCTCCCTGGAAGTATAGGTTATGATTTCAACAGGGTGGCGTTAAATGCATCAATGTGCGTCGTTGACATATCATTTCATGACCATGACCCGTTTCTGCTTGAAAACATATGCAAAAAAAGAAACGCGGTTTATGTGCCGGATGCGGGGTTTGCCCCTGGGCTCAGCAATATGGTCGCAGGGCATCTTTATGCTAAAAAGCCCGATGAGATTGTGATAAGAGTTGGAGGTATAGCGGAGGAGGACATTCCTCCCCTAGGGCTTGCCCTTACATGGTCTGTTGAGGGACTCATAGACGAGTATCTGAGGGATGCAAGAGCGAGAATAAATGGCAGGGAAGTAAGAATAAAGCCCACCGAGGACGTGCAACATTTTGAAATACCAGGGGTTGGGATGTTTGAGGAATTCTACACCGACGGGCTTAGAACAATGCTGAGAACAATGGACACTCCAACGCTTATTGAGAAGACATTACGCCATAAGGGGCATATGGAGAAGGTGAGAGTTCTCATGGAAATTGGCCTGATCGGCAGGGGATGTATAAATTTGGATGGTGTTGAAGTTGAAAGGTGGAGAATACTTAAATCCCTGCTTGAGCACAGTGATGCAAAAAGTGCTAGGGATCTATGCATAATGCATGTAATGGCGAAATGCGTGGCGACGGAGGAAGCATGGAAATATCTGCTTGTTGACCGCTACGACGAGAAAACGGGCATGAGCGCTATGAGCAGAACCACTGGCTACACATGCGCAATAATAGCCGAGCATTTGCTCAATAAGGAATGGAGCGAAAGCATGCCTAGAGCGGGCGTTGTTCCACCCGAGACCTTTGGAATGAGTAACGAGATTTATGATAAAATGATTAGAGATTTGGCAAAACTCGACATCCTTATAAGAAGCATTCCCTGATATTAATAGGCAGTGGATTTTCTAATATGCGGTTGCCCAATAAAAATAGTCTCCAACGTGATAAATATTAAGTATGTTGCTTACAATAAAAATTGGAGATGTGTAGTAGAGATATGCAGGCATTGTACATAGGGAAAAGTTATCCTTTGTGCATGCTTGTCCCCTTCGCACCACATCAAAACCCTGACGTGCTAATTGCAAAGGGGGTTTGATATAAAGTGATGAGTAACGAAAAATTTGTGGAGTTCATGTCCTCTTGGAAGTCAATGATGGCCGAATATGCAATTAGAATACCATTATATGGAATATTTGCATTTATTTTCGGATCTATGAGTTATGCAGTGATAATTGATTCATGGGGGAAGAGCGAAAAGATTCTCAATTTGATTGTAGGCTTTGGCATGCTTGGCTTTTGTGCACTTATAGTTGCCGTAGCAGTTCTTGGTACAGTTGATTCTCGAGATAGAGAGTGGAAAGCATTCGGATATAGGCGTTCGGAGGAAGATTGCGTGCGTAGGGATATTGAAGAGGTACTTGGAGAACTCGGGCTTAAATACAGCAAGACTGGCCCTACATGGAACATGTTGCGGTTACAAAAATACTTTGAGGTATATTGTTTGGACGGCTGGTCAATAAGATGCTTCTTTTATAAGTCCAGAAAGTACCCTCCTTATGAAGCACTAATACTTGAAATTGGAAGGATAAGCGATAACCTCCCTGTTGTAGAGTATGTAAAAAATAAGTTAGATGTAAAATTGAGACCTTTTCGCCTTGGTTGATGGTAATTTCATGCCGAAGAGTGATGCACAATAATTAATGCTCGTGTTTGGGTGCTTACTTGTAGAGTGCAGGTGTTATTTTGTAAAGGTTGGTGTGCACTCTATGGACGGTGTATGGTTCTTTGTGCTTATACTTCATAGATGTAATGCTCGACACTATTATATATGCAATCAGTATTACGAGTTTTGGTATGAGAGCTCTCGTGATTGGCAGGTTTCAGCCCTTCCACCTAGGTCACATGGCATTAATAAAGTACATACTTCGCTCTGCGGATGATGTTGTTGTTTGCATTGGAAGTGCTCAGTACAGCCACACATTTGATAATCCTTTTACGGCAGGCGAAAGGCACCTGATGATATCGAGGGCTTTGGAGGCGGAGGGGATACACAACTATTACCTGGTTCCGATTGAGGACATAAATGTTTATTCTCTCTGGGTTGCGCACGTTGAGGCTATGGTTCCACCCTTTGATGTGATATACACGAACAATCCGCTCAATATCAGGCTGTTCAAGGAAAGAGGTTACGAGGTTAAAGAAACCCCAATTTATGACAAGGAAAAATACTCCGGGAGGAAAATAAGGGAACTCATGATAAACGATGGACCGTGGGAGGAAAGAGTGCCTTATGAGGTTGCAAGGACCATAAATGAGATTGACGGTGTGAACAGGCTCAAGCAGATTGTAAAAACCGATGAGGAATGATTTTTATGGTGCATAGTAGTTGCCTGGAAAAAGGCAGGGAGATTGCCAAGGCTATCATTCAGTCTATGGAAGAAAGAGGCATGACGCTTGCCATTGCCGAATCGTACACTGGAGGACTTCTCACATACACGATTGTCAGCGTGCCAGGAGCCTCTATGGTTCTGTGGGGCTCAGTAATTGCCTACAGCAACAACGCCAAGGTTAGTTTGCTGGGGGTGAGAGCAGAAAGCATAGAGAGGTTTGGCGCTGTAAGCCCAGAGGTGGCTGTGGAGATGGCGGAGGGTGTGAGAAGCGCAAGCAGCGCAGATATAGGCGTTGCAACAACTGGGATAGCTGGGCCAACAGGCGGTAGGCGTGGGAAACCCGTTGGTCTTGGATACATCGCTTTATCGGCTGAGGGGCTTAGAAGTGTGGAGAGACACATGGCTGCGGGAGACAGGCTGGATGTGATGTGCTCTGCGTCACTAAGAACGCTGGAAATTCTGAGGGGGTGCATATCCTCATACGAAAAAGTTTAAAGCATTCCCGCCATAACAATGCGAGGCTTGGTGGTTATGAAGATTAAGGTGCTTGAGAAGGGAAAAAACAAGGTAAAACTGGAGTTCGTAGGTGCTGATGAGAGCACTATGTACGTTTTGACGCAGAAACTCATGGAGGACAGCAAGGTTGTGAATGCCAAGTACACAATAAGACACCCGCTCGCAGACAACCCCGTGCTTTATGTTGAGGCCTCTGATACCAGACCAATAAACGCCATTAAAAGGGCAGCGAAGGCGATAAGGGCGGAGTTTGAGGATGCTTTGAAAAACCTTGAGGGATAGT
>QMTG01000134.1 GCA_003649915.1 Thermoplasmata archaeon | reverse complement strand
GTACGTGGATCAAGTGGTAGGTGTAGGTTCTGATGTGGTGGGATTGAACCTTGATGAAGCATCTCCGGAGTTTTTGCAGTATTGGCAAAGAGCAGAGTTCGTTATTGCAAAGGGAATGGTGCATTTTGAAATGCTAACGGAGTATCCACCGAAGCCTCCTGTACTCCATATAATGGCGCTTAAGTGCGAGCCTGTTGCTCGAGCAGTAGGAGGAGTTAAAGGAACTCTGGCGGTCTGTTTGAGGATCTAGAGGAGGTTTGTTCTAATCAGCCAGCGAATCCCCTCCACGAAGCCAGCGCCGTACTTAGATTGGGAAACATAGGTAGCCACTTCCTTAAGTTTGCTGGATGCGTTCCCTACCGCAATTCCTACGCGACACACTTTAAGGAGGGGGATGTCGTTATCATAATCGCCAAATGCGCAGCAGCGGTCGAGATCGAAGCCGTACTGCTGCGCCAAAACCTGCAGCGCTCGTCCCTTGTTGCACCGTTTGTCCATTATATGATACGCAAAAGACGTGTCAACAACCTTTGCGGGTACATCCTCCTCATTTAGTATGCGGTTAGCGGTCTCTAAATTGAAGGTCCTTCGGCACACAACATCGGTTATTCGATCGGGCATATTCTCGACCTGGACGACGTTACCCATTCGCTTCTTAAGAACTGCAAGTGCCTTTTCAACAACCATTCTATCAGCAAGAACGTGCATACTATGTGGATAGCAACCAAGCACACCACCATTTTCAGCGACAACTAACCCAGAGCCCACCAGATATGTCGAGAGGGTGCCAGTGCTGAAGAAACTACGCCCACTCACGAGAACTACACGAATCCCCATTCGTATCAGAAATTGAAGAGTAGCTACAGCATTAGGGTCTAGGAGACCAGCCCTGTCTGTAAGAGTTCCATCAATGTCTACGGCGATTACCTGTAGCTTTGGCAAGGAACAGGTTAAATTCACCGTATGATTAAGCGTTTTGAGAGGGCCCGTGGCCTAGCCTGGATAGGGCGTCGGCCTCCGGAGCCGAAGGTCCCGGGTTCAAATCCCGGCGGGCCCGCCATGTAGTGCCATTTGCTTGTTTTTACTTCACCGGCAGTCAACACCTTTGCCTATTCATGCACCTGCCGTTATTATAATAAATCTTGAACCTTTTTTTACATAAAAATCACATTATATCACATCAACACAACCCTTCAGGTTCTTCAGAGCAGACTCTAAGCTTAATCCTTGCGAGATCTGTTCACAAAGAACAGGTGGTTCTAATGACCCCCTGTGAAGAACGTTGACAGTGCAGTGAAGGCGTAGAACAACATAACTAAGGCATAGATGGCAATAGCTTCACAGAACACGATATAGATTAGCGTTGGACCGAAGATTTCAGGCTTTTCAGCCACTGCTGCTGCCGCTGCTGCACCAGCGATGCCCAGACCTATACCCGCTCCTAGCAGCCCCATTCCTACACCTATGCTTATCCCCAGTACTGCGTATCCATACCCTATGCTAAGTGCTGTAACGTCCACCTCTGTTGCCTGCGCTATCACGGGAGTTGTAACTGCGGCTAGCCCTATACCATAGAGTAACCCTACTATGGTACAGAGCAGGAGTAGCTTTCTATAGTACTTCTGATGCATCCAGGCGCTCTAACGCTGTTTTAAAGAGGTTTCGGTGTGCATCTCAATCCGGCTTATTATTCCTAAAAGTAGTCTGATTTCGCACTCCAACAAAAATATGTATGCCAAAGCTATTGAAAGACTAAATCTATTTTTTGCAAACACCATGTTCATCCGATCACGAAGCCTCTCCCATAGGGTTATTTCATAAGAGGCAATCCCATCAGGAGATGTATCATGGATGGTAGGACTCCCTATCATGCGAATCCAAGGCAACCCCGGTAGATTTTCAACAAGTATCTCCACGGAGTCATGGGGGCGAAGCCTTGCACGAGGGAATACGTGATGAGCTACGAGATAGTTCTCAATCTCCTCCCATGTTAGGTTTTGCCTCAAAAGTCTTAAGTAATTTATAAGATCTTGAACAGCAAATCTTAGCATTAGTATACGACTAATAATACGGTAATCGGAACGCGGTAGGAGCCGCTCTAACTCTAGTTTTAGAGATGATAACGCATGCCTGATGAGAAGACAGTCGATATACGGTTTTCTTTCCTCGTAGACTGTCTGGAGTTCTTTGATTGCTTCAGGAGTTATAAGTTCGAGGGGAAGCAGCTCGGACGCTACAACCCAATGGGGTTGAGTTGACATGCGTTGTAGTACTTTTTTAGTCACACGCATAAATTGGGGTATTAGATCAGCTAGATCGCGAGAGCCTTTAGATAGCAGCGATAGAGCCCGACCAACTAGCATACTTTCATAAAGTGCAGCAACCAGGTGTAGTGCGTGTACTCCTTTTGGGGCATATGCAAACCTCGCTAGGCTGCGAAATCTATTCTCGAATAGAGTCATCGCTGCCTGCTCAAACTCGGTTGATGAGGATAAAACGGGAGGAAGATACGGCTCATACTGGGTGGTCCTTAAAATATGATGTACTTCCTCAATGGAATGGGCACGTTTCAGCGAGTTGATTGTAGATTTTGATACTAATTTCGACTTTATAGCAGATACATATCCGGCTAATGCAGCATTTCTTATGAACGATAACATTTCTCCTCTGCCTCTTTGATTTTCTTCCCTAGCCATCTATGCCCAAGAACATAGGATGCAATAGCAGCGATGGCGAATCCGATTAGTAGTACGATCGATATCGTGAACACAGACAGCTTCCAACCCTCAAACAAGGCTATGGCTGCCACGACTGCTAGAAGAATGACAGGTAGCAATATGCAAGTGACTACAAGTATGGTGAAATACAGGGCCTCAGCTGTTCCGACAGGTTTTTGATCGGTCATAGATCAGGAAAGTATGGAGAAAGGTTGGAATTTATGTCCCCCACCAGCATAGAACTTCATGAACCACTCCACCCAGTGCAATCGTAGTGTGTGGAGAAAAGCTAGCAGGGATTCAAGGGAGAGTATGAACAGGGTTATTACTAGAAACAGAACGATGTTGAGAGCTGTTGCTTTCACGCTTGCCGCCACAATTATGTATTCAGGAGCAAGTTGTGATATTGCAGTATGAACTAGTTTTAATGCTAGAATTCGCAGGTAGGAGAGTGTGTGGGATATTGATGATAGGAACATCTCCATAGATTCTCCAAATCCAATAACTCTATGCAATGCTGTCTTTACTGCAAATATTAATATAAATGGTACGTAAAATCCAAATACCGTAATTAGCCCAGCCGTTGAACCGAGATCTGGATGCATCATCAGCTGGATGGCGGTTTCCTTGTAGGCGAGCAGTAGGTAAGCAAACCCACAGTAGGCCCAGAACCATAAGACAGGACCTGAGAATGCCTCAAATATGTCGCGACGGAGTAGATTATTAACTATAGACATTAGTATTCCGAGTAGTATTTGAAATACACCTACTACTATAGCCAGTTTGAAGAACGCCATAAGCGGATTGATTCTTGGTCCCTCACCCTCGAGAACTCCAGCAAGTATGCGGAAGGGTCCTATCTGTAGTATTGTGTGAAACGCGTTTGATAGAGGCGCTTCTTCAGTGAGTGGGGATATTATC
>QMTG01000133.1 GCA_003649915.1 Thermoplasmata archaeon | reverse complement strand
CTCATCAGCCATATACGGGCTGATAAAGGTTGGCGATGAGATTTTATCAGCACAACTACACTACAGCAGGGATATAAAACTTCACACATTCTCAGAAATTATGGCAAGTAAAAGAAAAATATGCGATGAGGGAATTGTAATCATGGATAAAGCCTCCTTGGTATTTTCCTCTCCCATCCATGACGTGGTAAGGGCGTTTGTGGAAGGCATACTTAGCATGGGTTTCCTTAGCATTGAAGATTCAAAAATGATAGTGGAGAGTGTTGAGGTTCCTAAAACACCAGAGTTTGCACCAAAGATGACTATGCACACACTCTCGCCAATAATAGTTTCCACAGCAGTGGATGAGAAAAATAGGATGAAGAAATGGTATCTCATGCCCGATGATCCCAGATGGTATGTAAATCTTGAGAAGAATCTTAAGCAAAAATACAGAAAAGTCTACGGAAAGGATGTGCACGGGCATGTGAGGATTAATGTCATTCATTGCAAGGCAAAACTGTATAAAATAAAGGGCACACCAGTACGCGGTGCACACATGCGCTTTGAAATTAGCGCCGACCCAGAGTTAATAAGGCTAGGCTACGAGGCAGGGTTCGGCGAAAAATGCGCCCAAGGCTTCGGATGTGTTGATGTTGTTTGATTTCATTAACAATTTTATAAGTATTTGCAATGACGTTGCAAACAGTTTATATAGAGGTTTGCAATCATATTGCAAACATGGAGGAATCCTTGATAATTACCTGTCTTTTAGGGATGAGAGGAGGATCAAGCACTCTGTGATATGCTTAGATGAAATAACATTTGTTCATGAATGGTGGAGGGCGATAAAGTCAAGGATAGACTTAGGCAAATTCGAGAACGATGTGCTTATCCTTACAGGCTCTGCCAGCATGGAGATTATGAAACAGCGTGAACTTTTCCCAGGGCGCAGGGGATATGGAAGGGACTTTCTCATGCTTCCGCTGAGTTTTAACTCATATGCCAAAGTCTTAGGAAAACTCGATATTGTGAGCGGTGGTATTGAGGATGTTGAAAGGACTGCTAAAGCCAATAAAATATATTCGGATAAGTTGTCTGATTTGTTTAAAAAATACATGGAGACAGGGGGTTTTCCGCGGAGCATAAAGGATTATTGGAAATATGGCAAAGTAAGCATTGAGACCGAGAGAATATATTTGGATTGGGTCCGAGGCGACTGGGTTAAGGCTGGAAGAAGTGAGAAATACATGAAAGAGGTGCTGTCATATATAATAAGAGCACGAGGAACACCAATAAGTTGGCTGGGCATTGCGGCAGAAACAAGTTTATCATCTCCGAACACTGCTAGAGTTTATGTGGAAACGTTGGAGCACACTTTTGTTGCTAAGACCTTAAACTTCATTTCACCAGACTTCAGAGTCATGCACAGGAAAAACAAAAAAATACACATTACAGACCCTTTTCTTATAAAAATAATTTCAAGGTATACACGCACAGACTTCAGCAAAGAATGGGCTGTGGAGGCAACCGTAGCATCTCATATTGCGAGAATTTGTCCAGTCTATTACTGGAGAAATTCAACCGAGGTTGATATCGTGTGCATTGTAGATAACAAACAAATAGGAATAGAGGTAACAACAGGAATAAAGAGAAGAAAAAGACCTAAACATATGAAGGAATTTTACGTTTTTGATGGAGAAAATATACCGGTTTATCTGGCGGGGATTGGGTGATGTTTTGGGGGAATAATCACAGAAACATTTAAATATGCCTGAATTATAGTTCATGAATATGGGTTCAGGAATCATGGTTCACAGAAGCGAGGTAAAGGATTTAGAGAAAATAAGGGGGTGGATCCTGTTATTTGGAAGGAGGAAAGTTGGAAAGACGTACATGATTAGGAATTTTATGAAGTATGATGGATACTATTATGTGAGGATTGATGGGTCTGTGAGATTTGAGGGGCGCAGTGGTGTGCGCGTCTATGATGTTTTGAACGATTTTGTGCGCAGTGTTAGAAGGATGTTGAACATGCATAAAACGGTGGTGATTGACGAATTTCAGCGATTACCATTGACGGTGCTTGAAGATATAGCAAGTGTTCATCCAAGGGGTAGGTTAATTTTGTCAGGTTCCAGCCTTAGGGTGGTCAATAAAGTTTTATCTCGAAAGTCTCCACTGCTGGGCCTTGTTTATCCGTACAAACTGGGAGTTTTGAAGGCAACCGATGTTCTTATCGCATTATGCGAGTTTTTGGATGCGGAGCGTGCGGTTGAAGTTGCCCCCTATCTTCGCGATCCATGGACTATTCCTATGTTCTCGGATAACTTCATGAAAGCGCTTTTCCGTGCTGTTCCGTATATTGTGCCGGGGCTTGTTGGTGAGATATTTACTGCTGAGGAAAGGGAGATGACCAGAACGTATTCCTCAATCCTTTCCATGATCGGATGTGGCGTAAGTGATTATCATGAGATTGCAAGCACCTTGTATGGTCGGGGACTTATAAAAAGGGCTGATACCTCTTTGGTCATTCCTTACATAAAAAATCTTGAGGGTATGGGGCTTGTTGAGGGCATAAGAGCATACGGAAAAAAGAGGTATTATTACAAACTGATATCAGAGCCCATGATACTATATTACTATATGGCTTCAAGGTACGATATTGACAACAGGGAGGTATCTATTGACGAAGTTATGCCAACAATAACAAATGTCAGAAATCTGGCGATTGAGAACTTTATTGCCGATTTCTTTGCCGAGGTTCTGGGCGGCAGAAAGGAGATGATAAAGGAGAGAGACAGGGAAATTGATATACTTATCACTGTGAGAAACAAACCAGTCCTCGTTGGCGAAGTCAAGTGGGGTCGTTACACAAAGCAAGACATCAGCGACTTTCTGGATAAAGTTGAGGATTTTGCCTGCAGAAAAATATTTTTCGCAAAAAAAAGAATTGATTATGACGGTGTGGACGTTCTTACCCCCAAAGATCTTATAGAGATTGCTAAAAATTTTAAGGCAAGAACGAGTGGAGGATAGGAAATTTTCTTCCTCATTAAGGAACTCTATGCTCCATGTCAGGTGGACGGCTATAACATACTCAACAATAAAGTTAACATTCTTTTATCCATAAAATCCAAAACATCATGTTGAACAAACATATAAATAGCAGTACAGTACTTTCGGGATAAAAAATGCTCAATTGTGATAATGCATTGTCATAATTATGCTATTTTATGATAACGCTTTGTCATAATTGGTATGATTTGTGGGAAGGGTTTATCTTAATAAAGATAGGAGCAATTAGTGGGAATTTGACAATATTAAGAATATTAACGCAAGGTTATAAGTTTCAATCGATTTTTCTATGATTTTTAGTCTTAGTCGCAATGTTTATATACGCAGTTAAGGATTACAATACGTTATCTTTAATAGCACAAATAACTTAGACTTACTACGATTTAAACTATACAACCATGAAACAATTTAAATACGATGTGAGGTGGTTTAATCACATGCTGATGGCTGTCAAAGAACTAGGCCAATACGTAAGAGAAAATAAAAACTTAGATGACGTTCAAGTTTTAACTGAATTGTCCAAGCTAGCAAATACGAAAAAGATGATTTGTGTAGTCTTTAAGAAGGAAAATGATAGTTTAGTATTTGATGGAGTTCATAT
>QMTG01000132.1 GCA_003649915.1 Thermoplasmata archaeon | reverse complement strand
GTTGTTAGCAGCGGTATTGGCGCAATAATAAGACTAGACCCAATAATTCCAGGGGTAAACGATGACTATGACTCCCTACTCGCTGTTGTTAAGACTGCAGAAAAATGTGGTGCCTCGGGCATAACAGCATCCACATTCAAGCCCAGGCCTGATTCGTTTAAAAGAATGATTAGGGCTTTTCCAGAGCATGAAAAAGCGTGGAGGGAGCTTTATACGCAGAGGGTTGGAAACACACTTTACGCCAATAAGAAATACAGGCACGAAATCATGAAAATTGTGCGTGAGATGTGTGATGAGCACGGTCTAACATTTGCTACGTGTCGCGAGGGTTTTTTGTCCCTGCATACAGCACCAAGCTGTGATGGAACGCATATGCTTGGGGCAAAGTTTATTTAGCGCCTCGTGATGAAATATCGAGTCATGCATCCAGTTATCGTGGCACACGGTGGTGTTGGCTCGGGCATTGAGTACAAGGAGGATGTTGTTAGCGCGGTAAAGGCCGGGTATGAGGCACTGTTGGCAGGAAAAAGCGCACTTGAGGCTGTGATAATTACAGTTAAGGCTTTGGAGGACAATGTGAAGTTTAATGCAGGCTACGGCTCCTATTACAATCTAGCGGGCGAGATTGAGATGGATGCCTCTGTGATGACATCGGATGGTCGATGTGGTGCGGTGGCGTGCGTTCATGGGGTGAAAAATCCTGTACTCCTAGCAAGAGCGGTGATGGACACGCCTCACGTTCTAATGGCAGGCAGAGGGGCTGTAGAATACGCTAAGAAAATAGGTTTGGAGTTTGCAGACCTGCGTAGCGAGAAGGCTGATAAAAAGTTGGCAGAGGTTAAGAAAAAGATTAGAGAGGGTTATTACCCCCAATGGTCAGAGAAAATGAAAAATATTGATTTATCAGAATATCTAGGGGACACCGTGGGTGCAGTTGCCATGGATATGCAGGGAAAATTCGCTGCCGCCAACTCGACGGGGGGCATATCCTTAAAACTGCCAGGCAGGGTTGGCGACTCAGCCATAATAGGTGCTGGAATTTATGCAGGCTCAGAAGGCGCTGTGGTCACCACAGGCATTGGGGAAGAAATAATAAAGAAGGTGCTAGCCAAGGCTGTGTACGACAAATTAGCGCAACTCGGTGCAATGAAGGCGTGCAGGTGGGGTGTTGACCAGTACGATGAGGGCATACCCGTGGGCATAATTGCTGTGGACAAAAAGGGCTACGGTGTGGCGGCAAACAAACAAATGGCATGGCATGTTCTTCCTTAAATGCATGGAATAAAATGGGCATATTACAAAGAAAAATATATATAGTGGTAACTGTTAAGGGGGATAGAAAATAAGAAACAATGGGTGATATGATGAAAAGTGGGAAAAAGTTGGCACTGTTTGTTGTAGGGATTTTAGTGTTCAGTGGTTTCTTTGTGATGACAATGGGTGCGAGGGCAGGATGGGAGGTAAACGAAGATGGTGACGACTACCTAGGGATCGTAGGATTAGCGCCTGGGACAAACGTATGGCTAGACCTAAGCACGGGCTATTACACATACTTCACATATGTTGGTGAGAAAGGATTTGAGATAGACATTAAGATAAAGAACTACAACACAACGAACAATGTGACAGATCTAACAGTCACACCAGTAATTTGCTACTGGAATGGCACACCTGTATCCCTGAATTTGGGCACCTTTACTCCCACGCTGTACGACGTAGGGAAAATACCCAAGAATAGCATAGCGTGGGCTAATTTTACGTTCGATGTGGCAAATGATGCAAAGCCTGGGACCTATAACCTAACGTTCAGATTCGAATATAAAATTGGAGGTGGCGGAGACTACAAGCATGAAAACGAAAGCAGAATGGGCGGGAAAGAGATAGCATTGAAGATCCAGAATAGGATAAGTTTAGCAGGCACAAATCCGTCACCAATCGTAGCGTTTGAGGGAGATACTTGGGATACGGTCACGGTTACAATAAATAATGACGGTCCTGATGACATAGAGAAGGCTTATGTGAATATCAGCAAACCTGAGCAACACTTCACATGGATATCCACAAGTTCAGGGGATGAGGCATGGGCGTACTATCCAGGTACTATTAGTGGTGGTGGGTCACAAAGTTTTGACTACATATATGCAGTAGGTGATGGGTGCGAGCCTGGCAGGTACAATGCATCGTGGTATGTAGAGTACTATATACCGGGTATAGGCTGGTGTACCGAATATGGTGAAGACATAGGGAGCATAATTTTCAATGTTCACTACACTCCAGTCATTGAAATTGAAGAAAGTGCACAGCAGGTGACAACAACAGTGGATGCAGTTCATGTGAACTTCACGCTAACATTCGTAAATACAGGTAATGTAGACTTGCACGATATCACGGCTGATATCCATAGACCAAATTGGGCCGCGCTATACACAACGTATCACTATGAGGACGGCACAAAAGTTCCAAACCCATCAGAGCTAAATATAGGCGACCTAGCAGTGGGTGAAACGAAAAATGTTGATGTGCACATGGTGATAAACCACACCAATGAAATATCTCCAGGCACACACTATATATTCTTGTCATGGAAAGGGTATTATATCTATGATGGAAGGTTTGATGGAAATCCCCCCGTTCAAAACGCAACACGCCTAATATATGTGTCAGGGACCTGGGACACAACCTCTACGCCGTACACACCATCAATAACTGATAATGACAATGGCACAGATGATTACAACATTGATTGGCAGAATAACACACACAACGGTCCCTACGTAATTATGGACCTAGAGCCGTTCTGGACAACGTACAAGCCTGACATTTCCGTGCAAATAACAACACCCACACAGATAGAGATTGGATCTAGAAAAGCGCTTCTTGATGTGACTGTAACGAATACAGGAAACGTTGATCTTCGTGACATCTACATACAGTTTAACGAATCGTCGGCAATAGAAATATCTTCTGATGTATATATTGTGGATAACTCAGTATCCATGGATTGGATAATGGTGGGAGATTTGAACGTTGGGCAGTCAACAACCCTACACAACATCATAGCGAATATTGACCCCAATGTTGTAGCAGGAACGCAAAAAATACCCGTGAACTGGACAGCAACCTATTCCACACAGGACGAGCAGAATGTTGTGGTTGTCGAGCACTGGTCAAACCCTGAGATTTTCAGAGACTATGATGGAGATCTTGAACGCGATACGACCAAGCCATATGAGCCGTTCAGGGCTCTTGACCCCGATACTGAGGCAACATATGCAACGGTGCTCTTCAACACAATAGGCGATCCTTCAATGCCTAGGCTAAAGGCCACATTGCTCAACTACACCCCAACCGAGGTAGGTGAGGACGTGGGTAAGGTTGTTGCCGAGATAAAGTTTGAGAACGCTGGTAATGTGGCGTTAGAGGACATCATTGTTGCACCGATATATACCACAGCGTTAACGCCTGAGGGTGTTATTGGAAAAGAGGACATCAACTGGACAAAGATAGGCGATCTGGGCACAGGAGAGAGCGCTATTGTAAACATTACCTTAATAGATACTTACAGTGCAGCAAGGCCTGGCGGTAACATATGGCAGGTGCCGTTTGTATGGTATGGTTATTACGTTACGTCGTACGGTGATAGAATACATGTTGGCTCTCACTGG
>QMTG01000131.1 GCA_003649915.1 Thermoplasmata archaeon | reverse complement strand
GATGGTGTGAATTCGGTTTCATACGAGGTCACGGTCACATCAGAGAACATGGCAGAAGGCGGATTGTTTTAGCAGAACCTCACGATAAAAGTAGGTATGTGCGGTGATGTGATTGGTCCTGGCGCCACTCCTCCTGATGGAGAGATAAGTGTGTATGACGCAGTTTACATAATCTGGCATATAGCAGATCCTGAACAATATCCACTGCCTGATCCGTGGGCTGCAGATGTTATTGGTCCTGGCGGTACGCCTGCTGATGGAGAGATAACTGTGCATGATGCAGTTTACATAATCTGGCATATAGCAGATCCTGAGCAATATCCACTGAGGTGTGCCTGAGTATGAAAATAAGAAAAAACGAAAACAGGAAAAGATGCCCCTTACATGGTGTGAGTCCATGAGGGGGCTGGAAGAAAAAAAGAAAGCGTAAGGGAGGTGATAAGGAGGTGGAAAAGAAAAAAATGGATAAAAAATACAGAGTAGGGATAGCGACCATAGCGGTAGTAATTACAGCAGCAATATTTGCGGGATTATCAGTATCCGCATACGACCACGATCAAACTTACAAGTGGAATGCAACTTACTTCGTGCCAGAGGACATCAGAGTTACGGAATATTGCAAAAATGTAACAGTAGACATTTGGACAAACACGAGCGTAAAAATTATTGGTGGTGTACTAGAATTCAATTATACCTTTTGCTGCGCTAACGTAACGGGCTTCACATTCAATGCATCTAATTGGCCCTCAACTACTTCGGCTTATCGCTTAACACCAGGCAAAGTAAGGTTAGTCCCTTCTAACTCAAGTGGAGTTGGACCTGGACCTGTGCACATCGGTACGCTAAAAATTCACTGCTGCAATAAGTCAAGCTGCTGCTTGACAAATTTGACATGGAATACCACCGCATCTTACCTCCAGGATTTAAGCGGATTCAAGATACCAGTTAGCTGGAAAAATGGAACATTCACATGCGGCAATCCCATAGAGGTCAATAAAACTATGAAAGATCCAACAACGAATGCTTGGGTAAAAAGTTATAAGTTCCCTATGGGTACAGCACCACCCGTTAACGTAACCTTTAAAGTTATCATCCATTCGAAATGCTGCAACCTGACCAATCTTGTCGTATGGGACAACTTCACGGGCAACATAGAGTTCGTCAATGCATCAATAACTCCAGATTTCGTAAGCCCAACTCGAAAAGAAGTTAGATGGGATAACGCCAGCAACCTGAGCTTACCACTTAAGCCATGCAAAAACATAACAATCATAATCAATGCTACCATCACAGATTATAGCTCGGGAACGAACACGCTGAATGCAACTGGAATATGTAGTGAAACAGGTGTCAAGGTATCTGCCGATGATGTAGTTTCATTTGAGTTACCACCACCCGCACAGATAGAGGTTGAGAAGAAAGTCTGGAATAAAACTGCTGGAAAATGGGTAGATGTAATCCATGGTGCAAAAATAGGCGAAATCTACCGGTTCAACTGCACAATACACAACAGTGGTAGCTATAACCTGACCAATATAACATTCAACGACACCCTATCTCCCAGCCTAGAATATGTCGGCAATGCAACGATGGAGACGCCGAATGGTATAAAGAGAAACATCACGATGTCAGGTAATGGTACAGATTACGAAGTAAATAGTTTCCTGCAAGACCCATTGACTCTGAAGCCCAGCCAGCGGATTTTCATCGAGTTCGATGCTAAGGTGGTCAACTATGGTAATGACAGCAATGTACAATGTGTAAAGGGTTATTCCGTAGTAGGGGGCAAATGGGTCCATGACTGCGACGATGCGTGGATTGACACACCAAAGCCAGACCTAAATGTGAGCAAGATAACTGTGAACGAAGACGTTCCTTACCTCTGTGATATGGCATTTGGACCGACTAACCACACGGGTGCGAAAAAGCAGTGCAACAACATCTCAGCGGTGATAGAAGAAGTCAACGGCGTGGATGTTGTGTTCCCGTTCAATGTCACGTTTAAGATTACGAACACGAGCACGGGCGCAGAAGTAGGAAAGTGCGTGAAGAGACTTCCGGGCTTAGCTGCGGGAGCTAACGAAACGGTATGGTGCAACTGCTCGTTCTATCCGTTCGCATACGAGAACTATACGATAAGTGTGACGGTGGATTCCAACATAACAGCAGGTCCGAACGGAGAGATCCTTGAATCTGACGAGAACAACAACACGATGGTGAGGAACATAACCGCACACGAGTACGGCTGGAAGGGCGATTCATGGCAGGATGGAAGGAACATAACCGCACTGCAGTGCCACGAACAGGGACATATTAACCTGACATATTCTGTCGGAAACAGCACACGTCTGAGCGCTTGGTCCCATCCACACTGGACGGACTACTATGTGGAATGGACAAGAGACGACTTCTCTGTGATTCCAAGCACCAATACGTGTATAAAGAAGGCGAGATTGTATGTCTATTATGACTGGGACAAGTCAACGGGTCAGAATATAACAGACTACCTCTCACTCACATTCAATGGATTCGCAAAAACTCCCGTAGAATACACTGACATCAAGGCACCTGACTTGATTGGAAGCTGCTCATGCCCTGATTACATGCATGACCTGTATCCATCTTGCGGTCCAGGTTATACAACGACATACTATGATATCTGCTCATATAACTATAGATACGGAATGCTTGCATACGATGTGACGGACGAGTTCATATTAGATGGTAACATCGCACATCTTCATAACGCATATCCAGGCGGAAACAATGTATCAATAGACGGAATGTTGCTCGTTGTTGTTTACAGCCATCCCGATGAGCCAGAGCGAATCATCTGGATAAACGAAGGATTCGATATGCTGAAGTCCGGTCTCACCAAATATACCAAGTGTAAGGGGCCAACTACAATTTACCACTGGGGACCCACAGGCATAAGCCCGGAAGAGGCGACAACTTATGCGACATTTACACCATTCCCTGAGTGTCCAGAAATACCAGTGGACACGATAGGCAGTGTAAGATTGGTGACAGTGACTAAGGATGCAACTCCAGGTGCAGCCGATGGCAAGAACACGGGACATGCACTATACTTCAATGGCGAACTGCTCGGTATGGATACCGTATGGGGCAGCAGCAGCGGAGTCAGAAATGCTATCAATGATACAATTGTTCCTCTGAACTTACTCAAACCATCAAACAATACCGTCGCATTCAGAAGCTATGGCGACGCATTCGAAGCCACAAACGCATTCCTCGTGCTGGAGAAAGCTGGTCATAAGAGCATAAGCGTTGAACCAGAAGAGATAATCGTGCAGCCACAGGACCAGTTCGATGTGAACATTACGCTTGATACGCATGGTTATGATGTTTATGCGGTTCAGTACACACTGAAATACGACCCGAGTGTGCTGAGGTCGGAGTCGCAAGTCTCAGGAGACTTCTTGAGCCATGACGGGAACAAGACAATTGTCGTTGTCAACAAGATAGACCACGCAACAGGGACGATTGAGTATGCTGAGACGAGGATTGGCACTGACACTGGCGTGACAGGCAGAGGAACAGTTGCAAAAATACAGTTCACTGCAATCGGAGAACCTGGAGCCACGACATTTAGTAACATAACAGAAGTCGTCCTCGTAGACTCCAACAAGCAGGAGAACAAGGAGTATGTG
>QMTG01000130.1 GCA_003649915.1 Thermoplasmata archaeon | reverse complement strand
TTCCTCAACGGCAACGGCCTCGCCCAATTCAGCCCTTCCTTCCCCACCTTCCTCCGCCATGCCTTCCTCTTCCTCGCTTACCACAGCACTAACTGCTTCTTTATCTTTCAAGCCTTCCTTTTCAATTACCTCACCGCCACCTTCCTCAAATTCCTCGCCCACAATTTCCTCTCTAAGCGCCTCAGCACCCTCTTCTTTTTCCTCTTCCTCACCCATTTCTTTTTCTATCTCTTCTCCTTCAACCTCTTCCTCGCCAACCACCCCAGCCATACCTACCTCAGCGCCCACAACGCCTACCTCTTCGCCACCCATATCTTCGCCTTCTTCCTCTATAACACCAACCTCCTCTCCCCCCTCGCCTTCTTCCTCGCCTTCCTCAATTTCTTCCTCCACTTCGGCTTCTTTTTCCTCCTCCCCAGCTACCTCAGCACCTGCTTCTTCCACAACCCCCTCCTCACCCACCATCTCCTCCTCAACGGCCTTAGCTTCCCCTTCCTCTTCTACGCCAACCTCACCCTTTCCAACAATCTCAGGGCTCTCAGCAGGCTTTATAATCTCAACCCTCTCTGGTGCAGCCCTCGGAATGGCAACTTCAAACAAAGGCTCGGCAGGAACATTGTCCCCCTCCTTCTCGAGTTTTTTCTTCACCCTCTTCAGCGCCTTTTCGGCATCAGCAAAAGTAGGGTCTAGGCGCAGGGCATACTCATAGCATTTAATGGCCTTATTATACCTTTTAATTGCTTCAAATGCTTCGCCGCATACAAACCACACCCTTGGGTTGTCCGTTCTCCTTATAAGTACCTCCCTGAAATAATCGAGTGCTTTGCTGTAGTCCTTAAGTTGATAATAGGCGTATGCCAGATTAACCATGGCGTCAACATACTCGTGGTTCATGTTCAGCGCTTTTTCAAAAGCCCTAATTGCCTTCTCTATATCTCCAACCCTCTTATATGCTACTCCAAGGTTGTTCCACAGGGTCTCAGCCACAGGGTTTGCCCTTATTGCGTTCTCATAGCACTCAACAGCCTCCTGGTACTTGCCGAGTTCTATGAGGGTGGCACCCATGTTATTCCAGGCATCAACATGCCCTTTGTTTATCCTAATTGCTTGCTCATAACATCGAATTTCATCATCATGCTCACCCATCTCATAAAGCACAACCCCAAGAGCGTACCATGCGTCATCATTCTCCACATTAATCTCAAGTGCTTTCTTGAGCGCTTCAACAGCCTGTTCATAAAGTCCAAGTTTGCTTAGGGCAAGTCCTTTCATCATCCAAGCCATGTCGTAGTTGGGCTTTAACTCAAGTGCTCTTTCATAGTATCGAAGGGCAGTTCTATAATCTCCGTTGTCGTAGTACTTTCTTGCCCTTTTCATGATCTCTTCGAGTTCTGCAATACTCGGCAAATACCTTTCTCTCTCTCCCTCCCCAGGCCAGTAAGTTTCAATCCTTTTCTCTTCCTTTTTCTTTCCAACTCCCCCAACCCTTCTTAGCGTTATGCCAAATGCTCTAGCATACCTCTCCGCTTCGTCATCAAACCTGCCTGTTGTTACATAAACGCCTCTAACATCCATGCCCTCTTTTTTCATCCCCACAATTTCCTGCAAATCCTCGGCACTAACTTGAGCAGTAGCTAATCCAACAATGTAGTAGGGCACCTCTGCTCCGCCCTCTCTCTTGTATCCTTCAACCTCCACACGGTTTCCAACAATCTTTGTGTTCTTTATCTTCACCCCCAGCTCCTCAACGACTCTCAACACTGCATCACGAAATGCCATCATATCAATCTCAGCATCACCCATTATTTGCACACACCTCAATTTGCTCTATATTTTTAATGTGATATATAAACTTGCTCTTTCCCAGTATGTATTATCGGGAGTGGAAGATATTGTGCTGGTTTGCGTTGATATGTGAAAGGGCGTGTCCAAAAAATAGTAGAATGCGATAAATGACACCTCCGGGACGCAGAGCATCTGGCCATGTGTGGCATCTGCGGTTTGGCCCCTACACGGCGTAGATGGCTATTTTCACATCCCAGCCTGAGAGTATATGGAAAAAAGAGGATGTGCAACTTCCACGGCGGTAGCAGCGTTCTGCCCTTCAACCCATAAAACCTCAATTAATTCTTGGACACGCCCAATATAACGATACTCCTATATATTACTATACCTATGCCGTTTTGGGGGTAGCAACATGATTAAAGATATAATTACACATATTAGAAAAACACCTTTTGTTATAAAAATTATCTCAATTGTCCTAGTTTTCTTAATGACAGCATACGCGTATGTCTCCCTTGTTAGTGGGACGCCGCCAACTGCTGTGGTAACGCCGTCCAAGATTATAATATCTCCAGGAGAGAGCGTTGAGTTTGATGCTACTGAAAGCACACCAAAAGGGAAATTGGTATACACGTGGCATTTCCATGATGGTAGCGCTGCAGTGTCAGGGAGTGATAAAGGAAAGGTTGGGCATGCATTCACCATGGAAGGTGTATATTGTGTAACATTATTCGTTAAAGCACCAAACGGTAAGATGAATATGGCAACATCAGAGGTTATTGTGAGAAATCTCGCACCAATTATAGTCTTAAATCAGGAAGCATATGTTGTGAACGAAGATGAAAGCATTTTATTTGATGCCTCAGGTTCTTATGACCCAGACGGTACTATCACCTCCTATGAATGGGATTTCGGTGATGGCTATCGTGGCGAAGGAGAATGTGTAACACATACTTACAAGAGATGTGGGACTTATATCGTTAATCTCACCGTGAGGGATAATCTTGGTAAATGTGTATTTAAGAATATAATGGTTCAGGTTAAAAATCCCGCCCCACATGCAGATATTGGTGATGTGTATACTGTAAATGAAGGCATGCCTGTATATCTAAACGCATCTCAATCATGGGATACACCATCAGATATGGGTGGTTTAAGGCATCTCTGGAGTAATGGTTATCGTGGAAGGATGGCAATGGAGTTTTATGAAGATGATGGCGCATACTATCCATATGTGACTGTTAAGGATGATGATAGCGCAGAAAATACAGCAATTGGGGAGGTGAATGTGCAAAATACGCCTCCTATGATAGCAGTTGACGGCGCGTATATAAAGGGTAATTTAACATTCAGGATTGCTGGTGAGAAATGGCACAATGTAGAGTTTTGGCTTTATGAGTCTGGAGTTTTAAAGGGCTATGTTAATTTAACAAGATACCCCGGATGTCCGCAGGAGGCAACAATATCAGATATAATATTTGACTTGAGTGAAAAATGGGAAGTATATGCGCATTATACGCCTGACGACGACCCAATAAACGGAAACAAGAATGGTGCAAGCCCGGCATGGATTATACTTGAGTTTGAGAAAGGAGCATATAGGAAGATACATCATACTTTCAATGTTAGACATCCAGAGACCTATAATTGGAGTGTTACACTCAACTCATATTTCTTTACTACTGAAGATTGTGAGTATTGCAAATGTGCACTCAACCCCTTAATACACTTTTCCTATAGGCTCTACGACTATGGCGCTGATGACCTTATTGTGAATTGGAGTTTTGCAGATTATTATTACGAAGAAAAATTTGAAGCATCAGAATTTCCTAACTTTGTTGTTGCCCAATTAAATTATACGCCATCAATTATAGGGAACATAAGCGTAACAGTGGTAGATGATG
>QMTG01000129.1 GCA_003649915.1 Thermoplasmata archaeon | reverse complement strand
TTTTTTTGCTTAATGAACTGACGAATTCGGCTAATGCCTGTAATTTTTAGATAGTTCATAGAGAAATTGTATGAAGAGTGAGGAGGGTATTTATTTCTCAAAATATTTATCGTACTCGCCCTTATCTACAAGCCTTTGCACGTCCCTGGGATCTTTACCATCCACCGTAACTCCCATGGAGAGACAAGTGCCAAGAACCGTTTTCACATTACTCTTAAGCCCACTCCCTGTCATGCTTTGCGATTTCATTCGTGCTATCTTCACTACCTGCTCAAAACGCAAATCACCGACCTTTTCTGTGCGGGCGTTCGATGATGCTTTTTCTACACTCAATTCTTTCATAACAAGGGCAGCAACGGGTGGTGTGCCTATCTCAATCTCATACTCTTTTGTATTGGGGTCAACCTTTATTTTAACAGGAACCTTCATTCCTTCAAAGTCCCTTGTCAACTCGTTTATTTTCTTAACAACTTCACCAACATTTATGCCTAATGGACCCAACGCTGGGCCAACGGGTGGCCCAGGAGTTGCCTTGCCCCCCTCTATTAAAACCTCTACCTCTTGCCTCATTTTTCTTCCTCCTTTTCCAGCACCTTGACGCTATCCGCTCTTACGGTAACTGGTATTGGAACCATGGCTTCAAACAGTTCTACCGTTATTTCTTCCTTCGCCTCGTCAATACGCAATACACGTGCTTTCTCACCCTTGAATGGGCCGGATATCAATTCGACAATGTCCCCTTCGTTTATCTCAGCAACTGCAGGCTTTGGTGTTAGGTAGTGCTCAATCTCCGCGATAGACGTCTCACCTTCAACCACACCCTTTGCCCTTCTTATGCCTCGAACTATCTCTCGCAACCTATCAACATTCATTGCCTCAACAAGCACATAGCCGCGTAGGTTTGCGGGGCACAGTATTGAAAATACACCAGCATTTCTGGCCTTTGCCCTGCTTGCAATAACCTCTGCCACCTCCCTTTCCTGCCCGATCGTGGTTTTAACCGCAAATACACTTTGCTTGGCAACCACTCTGAGCGTTAGACTGTTAGAACTCAATGGGTCATCGCTCGGATGAACTATTAAGGATGTGTCAAGTATATCACCATAAAAAACCCCCTTAGGCGTGTGCACAATGATTTTCATCTTGATATCACTCTCTGCCCCAACAGTAAAATCAAACCCACTACCTTGCTGAACAGAGAACTCTTCATCTCCAATCTGAACGCTCACGGGCCATTCTGGGCCGCCCTTCTCTGGTGGATTTGAATATATTAGGTTTATCTTCATGTGCGCCTCAATACTCTCGGGATTTGGATTTCTCACAACAACATCGAACACCACATCTTTCCCTGCTGTAGACAGTCTGCTAGGGTTATCACAAAACACTTCTAGGGGCTTAAACTCCTTCGATTTTAGCTCCCCAATTGTCTTTTTCTTTTCTACTTTTTCTGCCGTTTTCGGTTTGGGCTCGTAGCCCTCCATCAGACTTATTTCTTCTTCCGCCATTGCATTTTTCACCTGAGTGAGGCAATGTACTCGGGTATTTTATTCCAGAGAAGCCATATTAAAAAGCCGAGACCGCCTATTATTGCCATTCCTGCCCCAGTCACCTTCAATGTCTTGCTGTACTCATCCCTGTCAGGTTTTCTTGCCATTTTTAGCACTCTGCCATACTTACCCTTACCTATGCCTTTAAACTTGTCCTCGATTCTCTCCTGTACATCCCAAGAACGACGAACTATGTCCATTTCCCACCATTCCATTACTCAATAATGTCTATGCCTATATGTTTCTCGGCAACGGGCACTTCAGCCCTTCCCAGAATCTGCTTTGACTTAACACCTGTTATCACCAGCATCACTCTGAGCTTCTTCTCCAGTGTGGGATCAATAGCTGCTCCCCAGATTATTGTAGCATTCGGACTTATCCTCTTCTGCACTTCCTCCGCAACCTTCTCCGCCTCACTTATTGTCATGTCTGGTCCGCCGGTGACATTAATCAAGGCACCTGTAGCAGACGATATATCAACATCTATTAGTGGAGAGTTTAATGCTTCCTCTATGGCCTCTGCAGCTCTGTCCTCGCCTTCGCCCTCGCCTAAGCCGATCATTGCAACTCCACCACCCTTCATTATTGTCTTAAGGTCATTGAAGTCTAGGTTTACAAGTCCTGGCTTTGTTATAATCTCCGTTATCCCCTTTATTGCACGCATGAGAACCTCATCTGCAACCTTAAATGCTGCTGCTAGAGATAAGCGTGGAACTATCTCAAGAAGTTTATCATTTGGTATTACTATCACAGTATCCGCAACAGTTCTTAACCTCTTAAGACCATACTCTGCGTTTTGCATCCTGTGCTGCCCCTCGGCCTTGAAAGGATACGTCACTATTGCTATCGTTAGCGCGTTCATCTCTTTGGCTATTGATGCTATGAAAGGCGCCGAACCCGTTCCTGTTCCCCCACCAAGCCCACAAGTTATGAAAACAATGTCTGCACCCATTAGCACTTTTCTTATCTCCTCCTCAGCCTCCCTCGCCGCTTCTTCGCCTATCTGCGGCTTTGCACCTGCTCCTAAGCCCCTTGTACACCTTCTCCCGAGCAGTATTTTCCTAGGTGCCTTTGTTATTAACAGGTGCTGAGCGTCAGTATTTGCCGCTATGAGTTCTGCTCCCGTTATACCTTCCTCAACAAGCCTTGATATTGTGTTGCATTCTGCACCGCCACATCCAATTATTTTTATGTTTGTTTTAAGGGCTCTTAGCACTCTCTCCAGTTCCTCATCCTCAGTACTAAAACCGCCAATTCCTGTCACAGTGGGCGGTGCAGCCGTTTCCGCTCCTGAGCGAGATAGCACCTCATCAACTATCGACTTCATCTTATATCACCTGGCACGTTAATTTCTACCAGCCATAACTACTTCATCATTTATATACATTTTTCTCATATGCTTGATTTTATCCACAGCATCGACTTATTGGCATCAAACTCACGCACAATTACGGAAAAAGAGTTAAATAATGCAACGAATACCCCTCCATTGCCATGGCAGCAGATGATGAACTTGAAAGGATAAGGCGAAAAAAGATGGAAGAGTTGATTAAGATGATGCAAGGTGGTGTTGCGGAAGGTATTGTGGAATGGCCCTCGCAACCAATAACTGTTACTGATGATAACTTTGACAGCATTGTTGGCAAGTATCCACTCGTTGTTGTTGACTGCTGGGCGCCATGGTGTATGCCATGCCGTATGATTGCACCAGTTATTGAAGAACTTGCTAGGGATTATGCAGGAAAGGTTGTTTTTGCCAAACTCAACACCGATGAGAACCCAGAGATCACTATGAAATACAGAATAATGAGTATTCCGACACTTCTCATATTCAAGCACGGAAAACTTGTGGATTTAGCTGTGGGTGCCATGCCTAGGCGCATGCTCGAACCCATAATTAAGAAGCATTTATCGTAGTGCGATTTTGTTAAACCTACATTATAATTTCTAGGCCCATATCTCTAGCCCACTCACTAACCTCATCAATACTACTTTCATTCTCTCTCGACTTCTTGTGAATAACGACTGCCGTGCAATTTGGTGTTTTTTCAACTGCTTCCTTAAAGATATCTTTCTTGATGTATGGAAGAGCGTATGACGGTATCATGTGACCAAAGCATACACCCTGCATGGCGAAATCTGAGAATCTTGGA
>QMTG01000128.1 GCA_003649915.1 Thermoplasmata archaeon | reverse complement strand
TTCTTTCCTGCCTTTCTCGGTCAGTCTGAGTTTACCCTGCACCGATTCCACCAGATGGTCTTTCTCCAATCTGGCGTAGATAGTTTCGTAGTCCCTATCCTCCAACCTCACCGGGAAGTGTCTCCCAAAACCCTTCTTGACACGCTCAAGATGCTCTCGTTTTGTCATCTCTTTCAGGCTTAAGAACCAAAGGGATACAAATGCTCCTCTGTCTGGCAAAACCTTGAGATGCCTCTCAAGAAACTTAGAGAACTTCTCAATTTTAGGGTCCTCGCCCTGCATAATCCCGTGCGATTCCTTAATAAGTTCATAGCCACCTAAAACTATGAAAAAGGAAACGACCATTCCAACAATGGCATCAAGCACAAAGAATCCTAAGGTTGCTCCGAGTAGACCGATTAAAACGGCTACCGATGAGCATATATCTGTTTTTGTGTGATAGGCATCAGCTATCAGTGACACGCTCCTTGTTCGTCCACCAACATAAAACTTATAGTATGAGAAATAAGCATTAACCGCAATATTAATCATTATGGTGACCAAAGCCAAAACATGGAAATGTATCTCAGCAGGATTAAAGATCTTTGTTAGAGATTCAAAGGCGATAAAGGCACCAATACCACAGAGTACGATTCCCCCAAGAAGGGTAGCTTGTGCCTCTCTATCGACCTTTATGCCAATCCACGTTATTGCTGAGGCACCTATGTCGATACCAGTATGCACCGCATCCGCAATAAGGCCGATGCTTCCTGAGATGAAACTGATAATAAATTCCAGAGCTGACAGCCCTACATTTCCCCATAGGGAGCATCTGGCGCATGCCTCCTTTGAATAACGCCTCGCATAACGCTGTTCAATATTTCTTTCCCTTTTGCCCAAAACATCCAGTCCTTTTCCTGTTATCTCGTATTTATCTGAATATTTTATCAAACCTTCATCTATCAGGTGGTTCAAATTAATATCTATGAGTTCATTATTTACCTGCCAGTAGCCTAAATACATGTCTCTAAGTTTATCTATAAGCCCTTGTTTCGTTCTACTGTTTAACCGGAGCAAGCGTAAGATGTGCCACTTGAGATTCTTTTTTACCTGTGAGTCCTTGATTTGCAGCCGTTTTTTGCGCATATCAGTCGCATCCTTTTCCTACAAGAATACAGTTCAAACGGTAATTCCCCCTCATTTTTCTTTTTAAAGGCGATTTCACACGGCGTTTGGGGACATGTGAAGTTTGCGGGGCGGAAGCGGAGCAAATTTGGGCAAGGTGCAAAGAACCGCTCATTTTATTTTTATCTCCCATCCTTTTTCTCTCTTGTTATGTATTTGCTTAATAATTCCGGCTATTAAATTTATCCTCGGAACTCTTTTCATATAATCTATGTACGCATCGCCGAACTTTTCTACGTTTTTCTTCTCTTCTTCTATCATGGCAAGATACAGTAGAGCAACTAAGATTGCGCCAACAATCACGCTGATCCAGTGTTGTGAAATAAAAATCAGCGCAAAAACTATCAATATATGCCCCAGGAATTCAGGATGGCGAACAAAAGCGTACATGCCACTTTCAACAAGAACCTCCCCGCCAATATCTTCTTCTACATGCCCCTTCTTTCGTGATTCGCTTGACCACAGCAAAAAAATAATCCCGAATGCCAAGATTATCCATCCTGCATATAGTAATTCCCCTAAATTAGCAGAATTATAAAGAAAAATGGTAGACACTATCAATACTCCATATAAGGCAATATATACTATGTGACCGATTAAGTGACCGATGCCTTTCCTAAGCATAATTTTCATTCCCCCGATTTTTAACTTTGCGGGCTTTTTCTTTTGCGTTTGATGTACCAATTAATGAAAATTATCCAGTACAAAAACAATAGTCCGGCGAAGTAATACCAAGATTTTTCTGAAACTGGTTTTGGTAACGCGCTGAGATATGCAATCACACCAATTGTTACTACTACTGAAACTATTGCGAGAATAATTTTCCGCAATTTAGTTTTTTCCATCTTATTCATCTCCTTTTGTTTTTAGTTTGATATAACTTGTATACAGCCAATACGATAAGGAAAGTAATAGCCAATCCCGCAGAGATTTTTGGGTTGAACATCGCTGAAAACAGCACAAAGAAAGCTGCTAAGATGCCAATTACACCCTCTGTTTTATTACTTATGTTCATTTTATATTTATCTCCTTTATTTCAGACACCCTGAAGTCGATCGGGAAACCTTTGATTTCCCTTTTACCCGCTGTTATATGACTTGAAAGACACGCAACCGTAGAGTTCAGAACCCCGCCAAAAGACTTTCCATTCATACTTATTTTCACTCTTACTCTTATTTAAATTTACTCTCGCTCATTCGGTTAGGTTTTCTAAAGTTATCAATAACTGGCTATAAAAGGTTTGTTTTTCTGTGTTTGGTTAGCATGTTAGGTGGAATGCGGCTATTACTTTTTTGCCTGTTTTTGCGAGTTTGTTGTAGGTTTTCCACGCGTTTCTCGTGTTTTCTATGATGAGTTCTATGCCTTGATTTCGGATGTGTTCCTGAACTTCTTTTGGGACTTTCATTAGTCCCGCGTATCCGGTTCCCACGATTAGGATTTCCGGCTTCTCCCTGAGGACTTCCTCTATGTCTTCTATGTGGAGTTTGTGTCCTTCCTTGCGCCACCACCCGTCCTTGACCCTGTCTGGGAATATGATTACGTCGCTTGTGTAGCGTTTCCCGTCTATTACTATGTGGCCGAAGCCGTAGGACTCTATCGTGCAGGTCACGTGGAACACCTCTCAGGATACCCTTCTCTTAACACCCTAATAAGATTCCCCTAACTAAGCTGGTGGGGAGCTGAAATCCGTAATCCTCTGTTGGCCTCTCCCCGTCAGCCTCCACCTGTAGGGCCTCTTCTCCCCAGCTCGGGCGACTATTCCGTCCTCCTCTAGATGGCGGAGGTGCTCTAACACCGCCCCGTAGCTTAGCCCCGTCCTCTCCGCGATTTCCGACGCTGTTAGGGGCTTCTCCTCTAGGAGGGTGAGGATGGCTGTTCTGGTCTCTAAGCCGGGGCGTATATTGCGTATTACGCGTAGGAATGCCTTGGGGTGGTAAGCCACGGTGCCTCACCCACCAAGAATAATTGGAATGTAGACACCCTATAAATTCTCGATTCACTCCTTGAAAATCCGATAGGTTTTATATGAATTCCGCAAGTGTCGCCTGTTTCGGTTTCTTCGCCTCGAACACCATGCTTATCTCATCCCTTATGAGTTTTAGGCGTTCCTTGTAGTAGGTTGGCAGTTTATACCTTTCCACGAGCGTTCTCGCTAGTTCTAGGTATTTTTCTATGTTCCCCCTGTGAACGGTTGTTACGATTTCACCCCCGCACTTCCAGCACCTGCCAGTTAGGGGTGCTCTCCTGTATTTTTTGTTGCATTTTTTGCACCTGAACGTCTGCGTGGTGAATGCGCGGAGGTTCCCGGCTATGTCCCTTATGAAGTGCGTGGTTAGAACCTTTGAGGCGACCTCCCCGGCGTCTACGGCGTCCACCATCTCCGCCAGGGCCAGCTGGCTCTCAAGCTTCTCCAGCATAGTCCTGAACTTCTTATAGGAGCTTTCGAGGTTTCCCGCGTTTATGTCCGTGGTTGGAACCGTGTAGTGGTAACCC
The DNA here is from genome assembly GCA_003649915.1 of Thermoplasmata archaeon. Lineage (GTDB taxonomy): Archaea > Thermoplasmatota > Thermoplasmata > B31-G17 > B31-G17 > B31-G17. Next base: position 48 of record QMTG01000128.1, on the reverse strand, counting down.
TCAAGCTGGGCTTCCGTTCCGAGGCGCCGCATCACCGTGTCCACGAGC
>QMTG01000127.1 GCA_003649915.1 Thermoplasmata archaeon | reverse complement strand
TTTTGTATTTTTATGCCAGCCTCGTGCTATCCAAGCGCTCTTGTAATAGCAGGTGTCAAATGAGTAATGCCTTAACATATTTAAACGTTTATTTTTGATTCAGCACTTTTTACAATAGCGTTCTGCGCCACTCTACGCTCCAGTCACCCTGCTCTGCTGCTTATTCGAACAACCCTTTGCGTCCTTTATTATATCTTCTATTTTTCTAACATAGTCCGTAGCACCTAGGCTTTCAAATATTTTTTTTGCCTCTCGTGCCAATTCAAAGGCTTTATCGTGTCTCTCTGTATCTAAGTAGAGAAGAGAATATTCATAGAGGGTGTCAGCGTATATGTAAGGGCTACCTATATCCCTCAGTATTTTTACAGCCTTCTCAAAGTTATCCTCAGCACTCTCCCATTTCTTCATGTACCTGTATATCAAGCCCATGTTACGGTGGGCGGCACCGAGTCCCAGTGTGTCTCCAATCCTAGACAGTATGTCTATTGAGCGACGACAGTGCTTTAAGGCGTCATCAAGTCTTCCCCATCTCGCTAGGGCTTCTGCAGTATTAAACTCTGCCCATGCAATCATGTCCATGCTTCCTATCTTCTTTGCAGTTTCCTCACATTTCTTGAAGTATTCCACAGCCCTCTCCCAGTCACCTCTCTTCATAGCCTTATCACCAAGATTGTTGTACGCCCTTGCTATTTGGGCGTAATCCTTGAACTTTTCTAATATTTCAAGACTCATATTATAATAGCGTATTGCTTTTTCATCATCGCCCAAATCACTATAAACATTCCCCAAATCTATGTAATTTACCCCTATAACGTGTTCATCCTTTGCCTCTTTGGCATAGCCTATGCTCCTCATGTAATGCTCAACAGCATCCTTGTACTCGCCCTTTCTCCAGTGGATATAGCCGAGCATTCTCTCCGCCTCCGCCATCAATGATTTGTCATTTATCCTCTCCGATATTTCCAGCCCTTTGTCCAGGTTTTCTTCGGCTTTTTCCCACATACTCATTTGCCTGTAAGTATCACCCAGTCTTATCCTTGCTATTGCCTCATATCTTGGATATCCCTCCATTGCGCCCTCTATCACTCTTGTATAATACGGTATGGCTTCCTCCCATCTTGCAGTCATGGAGTACATATTGCCTAGTTCTAGCAAAACAGTCAGCATGTCCTCACCTTTTCTACCGAGTTTTTCCATCGATCTCAACGCCCACTTATAGTATTGAATAGCGTCCTCTATAGCGTATACAGACTTTGCCCTCCTTGCAGCGGCTATTGAATACTTCAATGCCTTTTCATAATCCCTACCCATATAGAAGTGCCTTGCAATATGATACACCCATTTTTCCATGTCTGAGGAATAAAGATTCTCCATCACTTCTCCAATTTTCCTGTGGGTTATTCTCCTTCTGCTTCTACTTATTCCATTGTATATTACAGCCCTAGTTTGGAAATTTGTGAACACATATACATCTTCATCATCCTCTGCCTCGCTCTCTGCCAATATTCCTTCTTCTAGGAGAGTATCAAGTGCATCCAAGAGATCGTCTTCATCCATGTTTACTATTCTCCTGAGCACCTCATAATCTACATCCTCGCCCACTATTGATGCATATTTCAGCACTTTAATGCAAGCATTTGGCAACTTCTTAATTTTTCTGCCAATCACTTCCCTGACAGTCTTTGGCATTGCGAGGCGCTCGAGTGCTTCAACATCCCAAGGTGTCCTTGCTAGCCCATCCTCCAATAATGCACGTAGAGCTTCTTTAACAAATGTTGGGTTTCCACCACTTCTTCTGTACATTATTTCTACAAAATTTTCCGGTGGCGCTTCTATACCTGTCATTTCCTCTATGAGTTTTTTAACATCCTCTTTACTAAGCCCTTTCAACTCCATCAAGTATACACTTCTTGCAGAGGATAAACTTTCAATAAGTTTATATGCAGGTGAGTTTTCTTCAACCTCTTCCACCCTATATGCACCAATTATTAGGCACCTCATCTCTCCAATTTCATGCGAGATGTGTATAAGCAACTGGGCCGACGACTCATCAATCCATTGCATGTCCTCAATTATTAGCATCAGTGGAGTGGTTTGAGAAGCATTTCTTATGTATGATACAATCTCCCCAAAAACCTGCCCTCTTTCCCTTGATAAGTCCTCCATTCTTGCCTTTCGTTCTTCATCCTCACCCATGCCTAAGAGTGCTATACCACCCTCTGCCCCCGCACTCGATACGCCTAACAAGCCTAATGGCGCACCACCAATCTTTTCCTCTCTTATGGGCATAGGAGTGTGCTTTTCACCGATTACATCAATTATTTCAGTAAAGGGAGCGTACGGAACAGCACCTCCCCCAAGAACGCACCTACCCTCTGCAACAATCACCTCATCCTCCGCCAACATTCTTTTCACTTCCTCCATAAGGGAGGTTTTTCCGATTCCTGCCTCCCCACCAAGTAGTAGTATCCTACCCTCACCTTTCTTTGCACTCTCGAGGTGCATTAGTATGGTTTCAATCTCATTTTCCCTGTCAACAAACACAACATCCGTCATTCTAATCTCCCCGTTATCGTGCTAATTTATCCCGTATTGGTATGCGGTATATAATACTTATCCGTGGGCTTTATAACACAATAGCACAATAATCCGAAGGAATAGGGCTGGGGTAGAAAATGCTCGTAGCAATCGTTGACCTATACGTTGATGAGCCTTCCTGTCTTGGGGTTCCGCCGTATATAAGCCCTTATCCCAGATATTTATGGGGTGCAATAAAGGATTCGGGCCATACACCGATTTATTTAACAATAGACGATTTCAGAGAAAGAATGGGATATTTCTCCCGTAATATAAGCAAATGCCGTATTGTATGCCTTGTCGGTGGCGCTGTTGTACCAGGCAGGTATTTGAGAAGCGCACCCGCATCTATAAAAGAGGCAGAGAAAATTGCTGAGTTTATATCAAACATGGGAAAAATTGTAATTATTGGTGGTCCAATGTCCAGATTCAACTTGGTGCAGAATCACGGAAAGTTTGACCATGTGTGCACGGGCGACATTGACGCATGTGTTTATGACTTTCTTACGGGAAAAAATTTTAGTGAAAGGCGAAGGAGTATCCACGAATGGAATAGATGGGCTGTGATTGGAGCGGAAGTCGTTCTCCACCACAGAGACCATCCTGTACCACTTATTGCCGAGATTGAGACCTATAGAGGGTGTGTGAGGTATTTTACCGGCGGCTGCTCCTTTTGCATAGAGCCGTTATATGGGGTACCTGTCTTCAGAGAGCAAAAAGATATAGTTAAAGAGTGTACTGCACTCAGAAGGCTGGGCGTAGTTAACTTCAGGCTAGGAGGTCAGACGTGCTTTTATTCGTACAAGGCTAAAGGTGTGGGTGATCTTGAAAGACCAAGAATTGTTCCTGAGGAAATTAAACTTCTTCTTAGTGGAATTAAGAGGGCATGCAGCCCAGCGGTATTGCACATAGACAACGCCAACCCCGCGGTAATCGCCGAGCATGAAGATGAGGGTAGAAAAATCACTAAACTGATAGTGGAGTATTGTACCCCTGGCAATGTTGCAGCATTGGGTATGGAAAGCGCTGATCCTGAGGTTATAAAGAGAAATAACCTTAATGCCGAACCTGATGAGGTCATGAAAGCAATAGGGATAATAAACGAATATGGAAGGGCTCATGGAAAAAATGG
>QMTG01000126.1 GCA_003649915.1 Thermoplasmata archaeon | reverse complement strand
TTCTTCCATGTAATGTTTACAAGGCGATATGCGTCATCGTATGCGTATGAGCATTTCACACCGTTATCGTACCTCAGCCCTATCCTGTTACCCTCATTATCATAATCGTACGCGACCAAGTGCTCCCCATCAGATATTTTCACAACCCTGCCTATAGCATCGTACTCGTAGTTTATGCTGCGACCGCTTGGATCAATAGCACTAATTTTGTTTCCGTTTGCGTCGTAAGAGTACTCTAAGCGCAAATCAAATTGCCCCATGATTGCCTCAAACTCCACAAGATTGTAGTTATCATCATAACGATAGTACAGGGTGTCGTTGAGACCTATCCCTATGTTTCTGCTCATGATTACATTGCCTACAGAGTCATACTCGTATTCCACAGCGCCGTAATCACCATATCTCACACGCACAAGCCTATCTAGAGCATCGTACTCATATTTTGTGATATTGCCATTGGCGTCTATCCTTTTTATAACATTGCCATTTGCATCGTACTCGTAACTAATCGTGTTGTCTGAGGGAGTTATTATTTTGATTAGGCGGTTGAGTTCATCATATACGAACCTAGTGCTGTGGCCAAGCGGGGCGATGACTTCAACAAGGTTGCCATTTGCATCGTAGCAATAGCGAGTCTCATACCCCATTGGGTCTATGGAAAGCGTAAGCCTGTCCAGCGCGTCATACGCATATGTATGCTTGTTTCCGTTCTCGTCAGTCTCGGATATTTTATCACCACGGGCATTGTATCCATAAATCTTCTCATGTCCCAGTGGGTCTATCTCCTTAACGAGCCGACCGCGAACATCGTACTCATACCTGTACACACGCCCGTTTTTGTCTGTTTTCTCTATCAAATTACCGTCCTCGTCATACTCATACCTTATAACATTCCCCAGCGCGTCTCTCTCCTCAATCTTCCTCCCAAGAGCATCATAGGTGTAAGATGTCTCATGCCCCATCTTGTCAATCTCCTTGATTAAGTGCCCCTCGGCATCATACACCCTCTTTTCCTCATTTCCGAGAGCATCGGTTGTGCATATCAGGCGATTTAACTCATCATATTCGTATCTTACAGCATTTCCGTTCTTGTCCACAATCTTTATCAAATTGCCATTTGCATCGTACTCCCTGATCTCCTCGTACCCAAGAGCATCAATTGTTCTTACAAGTCTATTATCGTCATCATAATAGTGTCTAGTGCTGTACCCTCTCTTATCAATATGTTCAATCAGGTTTCCAACATAATCATATCTTTTAATCTCGGTGTTGGCTAGAGAGTCAGTTATTATCTCCACCCTATCAACGGATAGATTATAGTTGTATATTGTAGAATAGCCGCGCTTATCAACAACCTTTACCAGCCTTCCCCCGGGACTGTAATAGTACTTTGTTGAGTTACCCAATGGATCTATCTCTTCTATCAGATTGTCGCTATTGTCATAAACATACCTCGTTTTGTATCCTAACTCATCCGTACGCGCTATTTTCCTCCCAACAATGTCATACTCGTAGGAAATATTGCTCCCGTCCTCGTACACTTCCTTTATGACCCTACCATGCTCATCATACTCGTAGGTTACGTTGGGAGAGCCACGAACGCTCTGAAGCAGCCCCCTATCCGTGTACTCTCTTTCAATTGTATGCCCTGTAGCAGGCTCAATCGTGCGTATGAGATTGCCCTTATCATCGTACTCGTAGCGCCATGTATTGCCCAACTTATCGGTCATTTTTGTCTTAACCGATAGATACGTTTTATCGTTCAGTGTTGTGCTCCATGTATAGGTACGCATATACCCGAGTGGGTCAACCTCGCGAACAATGTTGCCATAGGCATCATACTCATACCTGTAAACATTCCCCTTCTTATCAATATATGTTATCATGTTCATGTTCCTGTCCCACTCCATTTTACCCTCCTTAAACCTCGGACCTGCAATTGGGCTCAGAATTTCCGTGGGATTTCCATATTCATTGTACTTTACCGTAGACTTTACACCTCTAGCATTCCAGACATAGGTCTCGTAAAGGCTATACTTAAATCTGTATACTGTATATTCGTCAATCATCGCACCGCTTTCATTATAAACTACCCTCTTTACTTCCTTAACTGGGTTTAATTCAGTCCTGGAGGAGGAGTAATAGGTAATTTCAATACCGCAGTTGTCAGGGTCTATGACCTTTGAGAGTTTGCCATCGTTATTATATTCGTATTTAGTTACGTATCCCCTAGCATCAATGACCTCCGTGAGGTAGCCATCTGCGTACCGATATAACACGCATCTTTTTATTGGGTCTTCTATTTTCACTATATGTCCTGCACCGTCATAAGATATGGATAACCACAGCCCTGAACTGTCTGTTATGTTGATCAGCCTGTTATTCGCATCATACACCATCTTCAGCACATTTCCGTTTGTGTCTGTCATGTTAAGCAGTTTTCCATCCAGTGCAAAGAAGTATGTCATGTTGTTCTTAAACCTGAGCCTGAAGGCCGTGTCCAACTTTGTCAAATTGGCGTAAAGGCCTGGTGGTGAGTCATAATAATCGCCTCTGCGCGTAAATATATGCTTTCCTCCAGTCTCATCAATCCACAGCACATCTCCTTTTTCCTTTTCAACAATCCTAGTATTGTACGATAAGTCCCAGCCATAGCCGAAAAGCCCATCCACATTGCTCATTCTGCTGTTATAATAGCGCACTGCTTCAATATCAAATCCCAGCGCCCTAACACTAATATCGGAATTTTTCACAAAAAGATTGCCGTTGGCGGTGTTTATCTTGGCCCCGACACGGCTCATGATTGCTGATTCTTCACCAGTATAGTGATAGGATGTTGAATAACCCGTATTTCCAACATTTTGTGCGTTTACATCAACATACACAACCACAGTATTGTTCTTATGTGTTGCCTCCATAACATCGCCATAGAGGTCTGCAATTGCCATTAAGCGGTGAGTGCCTGCATAGCCCGGAGTCCATGGCACATTTATAGTTATCGTTTCATTGGGCGATATTGATTCTATCCTTAGTTTTGATATTATATTATCGTCATCAATAACAGCCACCGTAAATCCTGTAGCATCTAATGTGCCCCTGTTTGTTATGTTCACCGTTATTGTTGTTTCCTCATTGGCATAAATGACTTCTTTGTTAACGGAAATTGAATCCAGAACTATATCAGGCTCTGGATATTTCATATACAGGCCACGCTTCACAAATAGGGCATACCCGTAGCCTGCTTCCATGTCAAACAGATGGTATGTTGTGTATGTATCCCAGTATCCCGTTTCAAAGTTATACCTCTTTAGTCCATTGGAAGTGTCAAATGCGTCTCCGATTGTGGTATTGACAAATTCCTCATCACTCTGTTTCCTACCATATGGCCATCCGATGGGATTATTTCCTTGATAGAGCCTCATTCCAATGTGACCTGGGACATAGCCATAGAGGGTAAAGTTTGCCCGATTGCTTATAAATGATACTCTGTATGTTTCATATGGTCTGAGTTTGAAGTCTGTTGACGGATTTCCGACTTCATAGCAGTATGTTGACCATGTATCGTTTATTCTGTCGTACATGCATATTTTCGTACAAGTCGGTCCTATAACAGAGGCCAAGTCGGAGGCATTTGATATTGTTTCGTTTATCAGTGGCAGTGATATGAAATTGACGGTAAAGTTAAAACCAAAAAATTTCTTCTCTTCATC
>QMTG01000125.1 GCA_003649915.1 Thermoplasmata archaeon | reverse complement strand
GGACTTCTACCTTGCCCACTGCCCCGAAAGGCTTATGGTTGGAAGGCTGCTGAGAAATCTCAGAGAGTATGACAGGGTGATTGGGGGGATTGACCCAGAGAGCACAAGGCGTGCGATGGAACTTTACTCCAAGATATGCAAAGGAAAACTTCATCCAACGAATGCCCTAACCGCAGAGATTGTAAAGACTGTTGAGAACACTTATAGGGACGTGCAAATAGCGTTTGCAAACGAGGTCGCACTCATATGCGAGCATCTGGGTGTTAATGCGTATGAGGTGAGGGCGCTTGTCAACACTTGCCCTTATAGGGATATGCATATGCCCGGTGCGGGTGTTGGTGGGCACTGCATACCAAAGGATCCGTGGCTTCTCGTGTATGGCGTGAGGGAAAAGTTTGATCCCCTGCTGATAAAGACCGCGCGAAAGATAAACGATTACATGCCTGTGCATGTGGCTGAACTTGTCATCTCTATGCTTAGGGAGGAGGTCTCACCGCTTTGCAATGCCAAGGTATGTGTTCTGGGCGCAGCATTCATTGAGAACTCTGACGATACAAGGAACAGCCCGAGCGAGGGGTTGATAAATGCGCTGAGGGCTGAGGGAGTTAATGTGGTGGTGCACGACCCCTATGTTGGTGAATTCATGGGCATGGCTGTGGAAAAGGATGTTTATGAGTCATTGCGAGGGGCGGATTGCCTTGTGCTCATGACCGCCCATGAGGAGTACAAAAGCATGGACATGGAGAGGGTGGCAAAGGTCATGAGGAGAAAAATAATTGTGGATGGCAGGAACTTTTTTGATGATGGCCTATGCAAATCCTTGGGTTTCAAGTACAAGGGTGTGGGGAAGGGATGATAGGTAAAATATCTGCAATAGTTGTGGATATTGACGGCACAATAACAGATGAAAACCTGCGCTTATCGCTCAATGCTATCAAGGCGCTCAGGAGGGCTGAAGAGCGCGGTTATCCTGTAATACTCGCGAGCGGAAACACCCTACCTGTCATGTACGGGCTCAGGATGTACCTCGGCTTCTCCGGCGCTATTATAGCAGAGAACGGGTGTGTTGTCGAATACAAGGACAGGGTGGAGGTTCTTGGCAGGCAGGAAAGGGCAAGAGAGGCTATGGAGGTGCTTAAGAAGATGTATGGAGCAAGGGAGTTGTTCACAAACCGCTGGAGGATGGCAGAGGTCGGGCTATACGCCTCAATATCGTTTCAGGACGTGCAGAAGGTGGCGGAGGAGTTTGGTCTGAAGGCGGAAAACACAGGATTTGCATACCATATATCTGAGGAGGGAATGTCGAAGTACGAGGCTCTTAAGGTAGCAGCACGCCTTATGAATATAGAGGTTGATAGTGCTCTAGCAATAGGTGATGGAGAGAACGATTTATCTCTTCTCAAAAATCTGAACCGCTCCGCCACTCATTCCATGGCGCCCGAAAGTGTGAAAAAGGTGGCGAAGTACGTTGCAAAGGCAAGATATGGAGATGCTATTGAGGAGATACTCAGGTATTACGGTGTGCTCTGACAGGTTTTCGTCCTTGAAATTGTGCCAGACGTGCGGGTTTTTCTGGGAAAAATATATTAAGGGGTAATAATATGATGAGTGTGAGGCCAGAAAATATGCACGAGAAAGACCTGGAGATAATTGAGAAATACCTTGCGGAGATGTTCATGCCTGAGTTTGCAAGAGCGGTTATTGAGAAGCAACTCGGGGATTTGGGCGAGAGCAGGGAGACATACTCTAGGGAAATATTGGATAAATTGCTGAGAAGGATTGAGGAAAAGGTTTTGAGGAGTTTTAAGGGCGATGAGGCCCGTCATATAGTGCTCAGGATTAAGAAGGAGATAGTGGGTGCGGAGGCGTGAAAAATGTCCGATATAGAGGTCAGGATTGTAGAATGTCTTCGCCCCTTGCTGGGCGATATGGCTCCTGTGGCGGTGGATATGCAGAAGAAAAAACTGGGGATAGGCACGCTTGCCACCGCTGAGGACTATAAAAAACTCGCTATTGAACTCAAAAATATGTGCGAGGAAATGGCTGGTGAGGTTATAGCAAACAAGATTTATAAGATGATATCTGAGGTCATTGAGGAATATTCGTAAGTTATTTAGCGTATTCTGATAATTACAGTTCGCATGCGTCGGTTGATTGTGAACAGGTTTATGGAGCGAGGATTGCTTATTAAGCCCGATGCTTTAGACTTTATAATAAGGCATGAGAACCCCCTAGAAATTGCTGAGAAATTTTTGAAAAACTACCGTGGGGGGGAGTTTGTTATAGGCCTGGAAAATATTGCAACGATGTTTGAAAAGGGGGAAGGGGATGAGTTGGCTAGTGGGCAAGATGGCGCAGAGGGAAATATGGCGCAAGAACATGATAGCCGTGGCGAGGTGTATCCTGAGAAATCCTCCGATATAACAATAATATGCAATTACACTGAGGGCGTGTTTTCAGGGGGGATGGAGGCATTCCACGGGTACTTTCTTAAAAAGTTCAGGCTTATAAAGAATGTTCTGAAGAAAAGGGCGGATATGCGTGATGCTACTCAGATAAAGTCGCTCAGGGATGGCAGAGTGGTGTTCATAGGGATGATTTACGAGATTAAGAGGACAAAGAGGGGTAATTACCGTGCAGTTATGGAGGACGAGACTGGAGCAATAACAGTCATATTTGACCCTGTTAACGGCAAAGAACTCATGGAAGACGTTGTTGTGGGAATTATAGGGAAAAAGTCTGGAGACGTTGTTTTTGCGGAAAAGGTTGTATGGCCTCTGGGCAGGACTACAAGGAAGGGGAGGGTGAGGAAGGGGGCAAGGGTTGTGCTAATATCGGACACGCACGTGGGGAGTGTAGCATTTCTTGAGGATTCTTGGAAGAGGTTTGTTGGCTGGATTGAAAGCAATCCCGTGGACTACCTTATAATAGCAGGAGATTTGGTTGACGGCATTGGAATATACCCGGAACAGGTAGAGGATTTGGATATTGTTGACATTTACGGGCAGTACAGGGAACTTGCCCGACTGCTCTCCGAGATTCCAGAGCGCACAAAAATAATACTCGTGCCTGGAAACCATGATGCAGTGCGTCCTGTTGAGCCTCAGCCCCCTCTTTCCGATGCATTTATGAGATTTTTTGACGAGCGCGTTTATGCGCTAAGTAATCCATCAACAGTGGAGATAGGCGGGGCAACAATAACGATATACCATGGAAGAAGCATAGACGACCTTGTAGGTGCGGTGCCGGGTATTACATACTCAAATCCAGATAAAGCAATGAAAGTCATGCTTCGCACGAGAACGTTTGCACCGATATATGGCAAGAAAACACCACTATCGCCCGATGGGGCTGATTACATGTTCATCCACTCAACACCCGATGTGCTGGTTACAGGACATGTTCACGGCTTTGTTATGGAGCGTTACAACGGGTGCCTGCTTGTCAATGCCTCCACATGGCAGGGTCAAACAAAATATCAGAAAATGAGAAATATAGACCCCAAACCAGGTATTGCAGTAATTTATGATACAGCAAGCGGTGCATACAGTTTTGAAAAATTTTTCTAACCCTGAGCAATGAAAATTTTCGATAGTGCCTCGAGAAATGTTACGGTGAAAAACTCAAAAAATACAGCTACTGCCGCAGGAAGCGCAGTTTTGGGCGAGAATGCAGTCATGGCTATAATCATGGCAAGCCCGCTGTTTTTAAG
>QMTG01000124.1 GCA_003649915.1 Thermoplasmata archaeon | reverse complement strand
TGAAAAGCGGAGGGGAGGTGATAAAAGGAGAAATGGAAGGGAAGTGGAAGATTGGGGCGATAGCGATTGTGGCAATGATAGCGATTTCGGTATTTGCGGGGATAATGCTGGTGATGGCACAGACAGCTACGACAGCTACACCCCAAGATTCTCCAGAGACCTCCGTAAGCCCCGGAATGAGCTACATTGCTTATAATATAACATATACAAATAGCAGTGGTCCCGCCAACCTGACATGGTTCAACGTTACGGGAATGAATGCATCGATTCTTAACATAGGTGATATTGATGATATAGTCAATGTCTCGGTCTGGAATGCCACCAATATGATACTGTTGGGTTATAATAATACAAGGAGGGCAACTCCTCCTTACTTCACAGTAAATCTGACGCCTGCTGGAGTCAATAGCAGTAATTACAAGCTTACCATTAAATTAACAATCAACACCACGGGTCTAACGGATGGAACCAATATCTCGATTAATGCAACGTTACGTTCTCACAATTTCTCAAATAACTATGCTGAGGACCTTGATGCAAACGACCCAGCGCCCGAAACAATAGAAGTTTTAAACGCCACAATGGGCACAAATGACGTGATTGCAGCACAGGGTCAGAAATTCGTTATGGTTGCGAACGTAACCATAGACCCGGGAAATGACACTATTGCTACAAACTTAACTGCTATCAGATTTAACATTACACCAGCTACAGACATGAGCGCTGACAGTATAGAGAGCTTTGCACTGTTCAACGATTCTGATGCAAGCGGAACTTTCGACCCCGCTATTGACCAAAAAATTTGCACAATATCTCCTGTCACTGACCTGAACGTCAGCTTTAGCGGACTTGAATCGCCTATCCCGCCAAGCCACCGATACTTCCTGACGATGAACATCTCAGATGATGCAAACATAACAGCGAACAACACATATCAGGTATATATTCTCCCGCAGAGCATAACTATAACCGAAGGAACGGGTGATTCCACTAATACATCATACTCCAGTTTGCTCCGCATAGTAGCAGAAAAGTATGCGGACAACGATCCGAGCTTGCTCGATGCTGATAATAGCACGCTAATAAATGTATCACTAAGTGCGGTGGCAAACAATACCGATAAACTTACGTATATGCTGATAGCAAAGGATTCTAACAATCGTTTGATTACAGGCGTTACCTTTTATGTCTCATCTAACAGAACTGAGAAGGATACAATCACGCCATCTACAATAACAACAAATGAAACGGGCGTTGCATTATTCAACGTCACAAGCACGCTGGCGGGACCTGTGAATATAACTGTAAAAGATTCAAGAAACGCTAACAAAACTATATCAAATACAACAGGTGTATTCACAGCAGGTCCGCCTTACAAACTCGCATGGTTCGGTCCTGACAACAGTCTTACAGGCGTTAATACAATCAGCCAGTCAGTGGCTATACAGGATGAGTATGGGAACAACGTCACATGGGATACACTAAATTCAGAAGACCCATTCAGGTTGGTAGCGAGTATTGTTGATGGAAATGCCACGGTTATCAGCGCCAACCCAATAATTGTAGATGAAAATAACATCAGTGCCAGCTTCACCGCCAGCGGAGTGAATTATTCAGCAGCGTTTGATTTCGCTAATTTCACTTTCCAGGGAAGTGGAACGGTTACTATAAAAGTTGCAGCCAATCGGACATTGCAGCCCGCGACAAAAATTATCACTTTCCAGGCACCAATAGATCACCTTGAAGTAACGACAAACAAAACTTCGATGTATGCAAATGGTGGTAATGACAGTATATTAGTTACCGTTCAATTGAAAGACGCCGATAACAATGATATACAGTCAACAGGTGTCACAATCGAACTCTCAGCATCTACGAATCCAGATTTGTTTAATATAACAAACCCATCAAATACCACCGATGCGACTGGTAAAGCAACTTTCGTGGTGAGGTCCACGACCAAGGATGGCGAAGATAGCCTTGATGCTGTGGTAACTTATAATCCCGCAGGTGGTACAGGTCAGACAGGCACGAGTAATATAATCAAACTGGTGCCGTGTTTCGCTCCGGGTACCAGCAGTGTTGTCAATTCAACAGCAACAATACTTGCAGGCGAAACTTCGACTATAACCGCAATGATCAAAGCTTACGACGGTGAAGCATTCGCAAACAAAGAGGTTACATTCAATTTGACAAGCGGAGATGGACACTTCACAGATGGGACAACACTAACCACTGTCACGACAGATAGTAATGGGAATGCCTCAGTGGAAGTCACAAGCACGAACGCAACTAATAACGTGCTTGTGATAAACGTAACTACGGTGGACGAGTTCGGAGTGGAGAGGCAAGTAGGTGCACTGCAATATATAACCGTGCAACCAAATGTGCCAACGAAGTTAGATATATCTCCAGCAAGGAAGATAGGCTTAAAGAATGTGCCAGGCACTTCTCAGAACTTTACTCTACAATTACAAGACGAATACGGTAACGATAATACGACTGCAATGACTCCAGTGCTGATTACAACAGACAATCCAGAGCTTGGTAATATGACTTGTGCGGGGACAACAGTAAACAATAACTTATGGTGCAACATATCAACGGGAGGAAATGTCACCTTTACATATACTGTGAACTCCACGAAGGAGGGCACTGCGAATCTTACTATAAAGGTCATGAACTTTACTATTACAGACAATATAACTATAACAACCAGTGGACCAAAAGGAATTCGCCTGACGTTTAACAAAACACTGCCATTGGTAGGCGAAACTGTGCAGTCAATCGCACAATTGACCGATGCAGGAGGCAACCCGCTCAGAATCGAAGGTATAGTAGTAACGTTCACGCTCAGAGATCCTGACAATCGGTTACTTGACGTTAATACAAGCACAACAAATGACTCGGGTATTGCACTCTACAATTTCACAGGAAATGTCTATGGACCGCATACTGTAACAGCTACAAATGATACATACGCTCTAAGTGATACAAACACTACAACTTTCGTGGGCAATGCTACTGAGCTTGAGATAAGTGTGAATAATACCACTCCAGCGCCAAACGAGACAATATTAATCAATGCTACATTCAAAGATGCACAGGAATATGTAACATCCTCAGAGGACACTGTCAAAACGGGTAAGACTGTTAGGTTCCTCAAGGATGGCTTCCAGTTCGCCACCGCTACAATTAGCAACGGTGTGGCAACAACCACATACACACAGGCAGAGCCCGGAACTGTGAATATAACGGCGTTCTACAATGCGACTTTGCAGGATATGATAACGGTTACGTTTACACTGGTAGCCAAGAACTTCTCAGTAAACATCACACCGAGCGAAGTTACGGTTAATGAAAGCACTCTCGTGACAGTGAATGTTACAGATGCGGATACGGGAGCACCGGTAGAAGGTGCAACGGTGAACTTGAGTGGATGCGGAGTTGAATTGAGCAATACAACAAATGCATCAGGAATCGCAACATTTGAAGTGAATGCGAATTCGACCGGAATCATAAATGTGACAGTGTCTATGAGTGGGTACAATGATTGGGAAGGAACAATAACAGTGAAGTCACCACCATCAGTTTGTCCATGGGATCTGAGCGGCCCTGCAGGCGAACCTGATGGGGAGGTTAACATATTTGACATAGTTGCAGTAGCAGATCATTGGGGAGAAACGGGAGCACCAGGATGGATACCAGAAGATCTGAGTGGA
>QMTG01000123.1 GCA_003649915.1 Thermoplasmata archaeon | reverse complement strand
GTATCATCACAATAGTGTTATATTTATCTATAGAGTGCCCATTCTCTGCCAGATACTTCTCAAATTCTCGCTGTGTAATTACACGCTTATCTTCTCCATAAAGATACTCTTTGGGTTTTGATTCTTTTGCACCCGTTGCAACGATAATAACACCATGTTCGAGCTCGATTATGCTTGAATCCACCTCTATCTGTGTTTTGTAATTTCCAATATAACCCTCTATTGACTTGATTTTTGCATTTTTGTAAACCCTAATTTTATCATGGGTTTCAACTTTTTCAATTAGTTCCCTTAATAATTTCTGTACATCTCCCCCTTCAAGCGTGTAATACAAATTCCTCAGATTACCACCAAGTTCTTTTTCACGTTCGACAAGATAAACCTCATATCCTTGGTCTGCAATGTTCAAAGCCGAAACCATACCCGCTAAGCCACCCCCTATAACGAGAGCACTTGGTGTTATATTCACCTCAACCGGTGTAATTGGCTCTAATAAACAAGCTTTTGCAACTGCCATTCTTACAAGCTCTTTCGCTTTACGGGTTGCCTCTTCAGGTTCATTCATATGTACCCAAGAACATTGGTCTCTTATATTTGCCATCTCAAACAAATACGGATTTAGGCCTGCCTCTCGCAATGTTTCCTGGAACAACGGTTCGTGTGTCCTTGGAGTGCAACTTGCCACTACCACACGATTTAACTTATATTCCTTAATTTTCTCTTTTATCCTTTGTTGAGTGTCCTGCGAACAAGTAAATAGGTTCTCTTCAGCGTATACTACATTGGGCAAAGTTTTTGCATACTCAACAACTTCTGGTACATCAACATATGCACCAATATTTATTCCGCAACGACAAACAAATACACCTACTCGTGGTGGTTCACCTGTGACATCTCTCTCTTCTGGGTAAACCTTTTCGGTTACTAAACTTCCTCTTACATTTGAAAGCAAACTCGCTGCACATGCGGCTGCACCACTTGCCTGTGTCACCGTCTCTGGAATATCTTTAGGTGCCTCGAATACCCCACACACATATATGCCCGGTCGAGATGTTTGCACAGGATGGAACTCGTCTGTTTCACAGAACCCGTATTCGTTTAGGTTTATGCCTATCTTTTTACTTAACTCAACAACTTCTCTTCCTGGTGTAAATCCAACCGATAAAACTACAAGGTCAAACTCTTCCTCGATTAGGTTACCTTCTTCAACTTCATACTTTATCAAAAGATTATGATTTTCTGGTATTTCCTTTATTGATGCAACTCGTGCCCTTATATATCTTACATTATACTCTTTCTTTGCACGCTCATAATATTTATCAAAATCTTTGCCATACGCACGCATATCCATAAAGAATATTGTTGGTTCTATATTTTTATCATGTTCTTTTGCTATCATTGCTTGTTTTGTAGCATACATACAACATACTGCTGAGCAGTAAGGCTTACCTCCTTTATGGGTTTCTCTTGAACCCACACATTGTATCCATGCAACTTTCCTTGGTGGTTTATTATCTGCTGGACGCACAAGATGTCCTTCATAAGGCCCTGAAGCGGATAACATTCTCTCAAATTGCAGTGACGTAACTACATTCGGGTATCTACCGTAACCATATTCATCTTTTATTTCTGGCGAGAATATCTCTCCCCCGAGTGCAAGAATTATTGCGCCAACCTCGATTGTAACCTCTTCTTCAACCATCTCGTGTAAGATTGCTTCTGCCTCACACTTATTCATACATTGTAAGCATTCCGAACAGGTCGCACAATTAATGCATCTTTTTGCTTCCTGTATTGCTAACTCTTCGCTTTCATAACCGAGTTCTATTTCATCCCAATCATTTTTCCTTACATCTGCTGGACGTTTACGAGGCTCTATTCTTTTCGCTTTTTCTATCTTGCGTTCGGGCAACTCTGCTACCTTTACTTCTTTTTTCCTATCGGCCTTTAAGTCTTTACCCTGTAAATATCTGTCAATTGAAATAGCTGCCTCATGACCATGTCCAACTGCTTCAACTATCGAAGCAGGACCGCTTACAATGTCACCACCAGCAAAGACACCCCTTATGTTTGTCTCAAGTGTTACTTCATCAACTTTTATTGTTTTCCATGGCGTAATATCAAGTTTTTCAAATCCACTTAAATCAGGCTCCTGTCCAATCGCTATAATGATAGTGTCCCCCTCAATCACCTCTTCTGTACCGGGTTCAAGTTTTGGGTTGAACTTTCCAGCTTCATCAAATACCGAAGAGCAGTGGAGTGTCTCAAGTCCCTTTACTTTACCATTTTCACCTATGATTCTCTTTGGTCCACGACAGGGATGGATAATTACTCCCTCTTCTTCTGCCTCTTCTATTTCCCAATCATGGGCTGGCATCCTATCTTTTGAGCTCAAATCACGTGTTTCAAGGCAAACAAGATGAACCTCCTCTGCGCCTAACCTTACTGCACTTTTGGCACAATCAATTGCAACATTACCACCACCTATGATTATGACCTTTTTACCGATATTCACACTGGCCCCTGATTTCACTGACTTTAAGAACGGTATTCCATAAAGCACCCCATCTAACTCAGTACCTTCTAATCTTAGTTTTTTGGGATTTTGTGCACCTATCGCTATGAAGATTGCTTTATAGCCCTGTGCAAAGATCTCTTCCAAGGTGATATCTCTACCTACTTTTACACCTGTTTTTAGTTCAATCCCATGTTTCAAAACCCAATCGATCTCTTTTTCTGTAATCTCTTTGGGTAACCTGTAGTAAGGTATACACATTGTCATCATTCCACCGGGTTTATCATTAGCCTCAAATACAGTTACAGGGTAGCCCATTTTTAACAAATCAAACGCACAGGTTAACCCTGCGGGTCCTGCACCAATGATAGCAACCTTTTTATCCTTGTAGACTGGCTCAATTCTTTCCGGCTCTTCTTCATGCCTTAACGCCCAATCCGCTACAAAACGCTTCAATGCACGAATCGCTATGGGGTCATCTATCTCATTTCTATTGCATTTATCCTCACAGGGATGATGACATACACGTCCACATATTGCTGGAAACGGCATCCTCTCCCGTATCAATTCTATTGCTTCTTTGAATTTACCCTGTGAAATAAGAGCAACATAGCCTTGCACATTTATACCTGCTGGGCAGGCGTCTCTACAGGGCGATATCCCCTGTTTATCGATTGCAAAAGCATTAGGTACTGCTTGTGGATACAATCGATAAATTGCTTTGCGATTGGCTAATCCTAAATCGAATTCATTTGGCACTTCAACTGGACATACTTCTACACATTCGCCACAACCTGTACATTTGCTTAAATCTACATATCTCGGCTTCTTCTTTATTGTGACACGAAAATCACCCGCTTCACCTGTAACTTTGAGCAATTCTGCATTCGTGATAAGCTCTATATTTCTGTGTCTACCACATTCAACAAGCTTGGGTGCCATTATGCACATTGAGCAATCATTTGTAGGAAATGTTTTATCCAATTGTGCCATCATCCCACCAATCGCAGATTTATTATCCAATAGATATACTTTATACCCGTTTTCTGCTAAATCCAGTGCAGCCTGTATACCTCCTATACCTCCACCGATTACGAGAACCGCACCTATTTTTTTATCAGCCATCGCATCCAATTGCAGCTTTAAGCTCTATGCGTGGCTCTACATTTACTTTAATGTTTAGCGCCTTTGTTATTAAAAATTTTCGTTTAGC